>CAZSIG010000006.1:9221-13862 GCA_964606195.1 uncultured Anaerolineales bacterium | reverse complement strand
TCCGCCGCCAAACAGCAGGTCAGCGCGGAGTCGATGCCGCCTGAAAGCCCTATCACCGCTTTCATAAAACCGCACTTGTGCATATAATCTCTAAGTCCCAAAATCAGCGCGTCGTGAACCGCCGCGGTTTTATCCTGCGGAGTGTAGGTGCCGCGAGATTTGGCATACTTGGTGTCAATCGTCTTTATGTCTTCGTTAAAAGCTTCACAAACCGCGATGACGCTACCGTCGCGGTCGACAACCAGACTTCTCCCATCGAATATGAGTTCATCGTTGCCGCCGACCTGATTGACGTAGATGAAAGGCACTCCGTGCTTGCGTGCATGATTTGAGATGAGGCGATAGCGAATCGCATCTTTTCCCATGTAGAAAGGGGACGCGGAGATGTTGATGAACAAAGTCGCGCCTTTAGCGGCTAATTTCTCAATGGGGTCCAAAGTATAGATTGGCTTCGCCCATAATTCCCTATCGTTCCACGCGTCCTCACATATTGATATGCCCAGTACTTCATCTTTGAATTTTATAGTATGTATTTCTGACGCGGGTTCAAAATACCGCGCCTCATCGAAAACGTCGTAAGTGGGCAACAGCGATTTATGCTGGCGTAAGATGACTTGGCCATCACAAATCAGCAGGGCAGAGTTATAAAGTCCCAGCCCGCCATTCTTTCCGGTAGGTAGCGGCGCGCCGAGCAGGATACCTGTCTGGGAATATTGCTTCGAAAACTGCAATAATTTTTGTATCGCGTACTGGGTTCTGCGAATAAACGTTGGTCTTTCCAGAAAGTCTCGCGGTGGATAGCCTACTAAGAAGAGTTCGGGAAAGATTACCAAATCCGCGCCTTCGGGAGCGAATTTCGAGATTATATCCACCGCGCGTGACAGGTTACCTTCGATATCTCCAACGATTGGATTAAGTTGGGCTATAATAATTCTCACTTCTAACCTCCCGTTCAAAACGAATAGATTTCACATTGTTACAGGACTTACACAAATTCAGAATAATTTTACCGCAGAGGGCGCGGAGAGCGCAGAGTTTTCTGAATAGTTTTCTAGCGCGCCGCGAGCATAACTTTTAATGAATACTTATGACCCTGAGTGTCTAAGTATTATATACACCCTATGAAAGCGACTTAATTACGCCCTACCTGGCTCTCAGCCCCCGTCCCCGGGGGCGTTATGGAATAGGACGATGCTTTGGCTGCAGCCGCCCCCGCGACGGGGGCTGAGAACGAAATTAAAGTACGCTCATCATAAACCGAACATAACAGTTAGACAGCAAGGGACTTATGACTGTGTATGACAGATACAAAGAATCTTTCCCGTAAATCTCCGCGTTCTCTGCGGTAAATTCCGGCGCGGTTTACGTAAGCCCTGCTGCCATAGAAAGCGCGGGCTGGCGAGATTATGTCTGCGATTCGCTGGAGTGCAGAACCGATACAATGTCGCCAACCCGCAACTTACATGCTTTTAGATTATACCCATCTGGGCTTATTACTTCGGCAAATCCTGGCTCACAGCAGTTAAATCTCAGCCAGCGCGGCTACCAACTCGCGGCAATAATTGGGAATATCCGCCACCACCCTGCCCCACACAATATTACCATCGCGAAAGGCAGATTCATCCACCCACCTAGCTCCCGCGTTCTGTAAGTCATCCTTAATCCCCTTTGAACCGGTGGCGCGGTGTCCCTTGACGATACCCGCCGAGATGAGCACGAGTCCCGCGTGGCAGATGGAGCCGATGATTTTGCCCTGTTCATAGGCATCGCGCACCAATTTTTTGACCGCGTCGTAGCGGCGGATTTTGTCGGGCGCCCAGCCGCCGGGAATCAGCACCGCGTCGAAGTTCGCGGCTTCCACATCTTCGGCAGCCACATCGGACATAGCAGACAATCCGCCGCTTTTGCTGTGATACGTTACTTTGCGTTGTACGCCGACGACGGTCACACTCGCGCCCTCTTCCTGCATTCGCATCAAGGGAACCCAAAACTCCAAATCTTCGAACTTCGGCCCTACTAACATCGCGATTTTCTTTCCTTCTAATCTCATTTTTTATCCCCCTCACTTTCGCCAGATAAATCTTTAATTCCTAATCATAGTGCGCGATGAGTTCTTCGGCTTTTTTAACTAACTTCTTATCTCCGATGAACAGCGGCGTGCGTTGGTGCAATCGTTCAGGTTTAATGTCCAGAATATCGCGGTATCCGTCAGACGCGTACCCCCCCGCCTTCGCCGCCAGAAATGCCAACGGCGCGGCTTCGTAGATGAGTCGTAATTTGCCATGCGGCTTGGAAGGGTCCTTGCTACTCACCGGGTAATAGAACACGCCCCCCGCGAGCAGCGTGCGGTGCACATCGCATACCAGCGAACCGATGTAACGCAACGACAACCCCGCGAACTCCGGTGCAAAGCCTTGCAGATACTCCGTATACTTTTTCACCCCCGCGCTCCAGTATTTTTGATAACCATGATTGACGCTGTAGAAACCCTTGTTTGGGGGAATCTTTATGTTAGGGTGAGTTAAGAGGAATTCTCCTAAAGATGAGTCAAGGGTGAAGCCATGTACGCCTTGTCCCGCGGAGTATACCAACATAGTATTAGAACCGTAGAGCATATAACCCGCGGCGACGATATCGCGCCCGCGCTGTAAACAATCATTCAGGTCACCCGGTCCCGTATGCTGAGATTTGCGCCTATAAATCGCGAAGATGGTGCCGACACTAACGGAGTAATCGATGTTGGACGAGCCATCCAGCGGGTCAAACAGCAACACATATTTCCCCGATGAATATTTCTCTGGAATGGGAATGATATCCTCGCGCTCTTCGGACGCCATTGCCGCCAGCCTGCCCGTATACATGTTGTGAGTGACAATCGCTTGGTTCGCGTATTCATCTAACTTCGCGACCTGTTCTCCCTGTACATTTACGTCACCGGTTTTTCCCAGAATATCGGCTAACCCGGCGCGGTTTGCCTTGCGCGAAATCATCTTGCCCGCTAGTGCCAAATTATATAGGATACTGGTTAAAACTCCTGTCGCTTCGGGATGCTTACTCTGTTGAGTCAATATGAAGCGTTCAATAGTTACTACTCTCTCCGGCATAATTAGCCTCCTTGCTAATCTAAATTAGTGTAGACGCCATTGTCACACTCTGAAATCATCGTACTATGAAAACGCGCCGCGTAAATTTTTACAATATCATCTTTATTGTACTGCAAAAGCAACAGGGACGCAAGTAATTTGCGCCCCTTCGCTCTTTGTCACCGCATCGCGTCTTGACAGCAAAGAAGCAAATGCCCACCACACTCAAGATTGGCAGGCATTTCTTAAAACAGCCTTAAACAGGCAAACTCTCGTAAATCTGCTGGTAGCTGCGGTAACGCGTGTGTGAAACCTGCCCCTTTTGTACTGCTGACAACACCGCGCAATCGGGTTCGGAAATGTGCACACAATTGCGAAAACGACACCACGTCGCCGCGGCAGCAATCTCGGGATAAAACCTCACCAACTCATCGCGGCGTAGCCCGCTCAATCCGAACTCACGTATGCCCGGGGTATCCGCCACGAAGGCATCAACCTCTTTCAACCGCAGCAGCGTGACCTGCGTGGTGGTGTGCTGCCCTTCACGATGGTGCTCGCTGACCTCCCCAACGCGAAGTTTTAAATTCGGCTGAATCTCGACCACCAGCGAAGATTTGCCCACGCCCGATAATCCCGCCAAGACCGTCGTGTGCCCGCGCAACAATTCGCGCAGGTCGGCTATGCCCTCTCCGGTAAGCGCGCTGGTGAAGATCACGCGGTAACTCAAATCGATGTATGGTTGCAGGGCACTGTGACACTCTATCATGCTTTCCGCCAGATCAACCTTGTTCACACATATCACCGGTTTGAGCTTGAATCTCTCCGCGGCGATGAGGTAACGATCAATCAATTCGAACCAGATCGCCGGCTCGCGCCAGGAAGCGACAATGAGCAATTGGTCTACATTTGCCACAATGACCTGCTGTAAGTGATAGTTGAACACATCAGGACGCGCCAGAACGCTGCGGCGCGGTAGCACCTCCTCCACAACTCCCTGTTCATTGCCATTTCGCGCAACCATCACCTCGTCACCAACGGCAACTACGTTGGTGTAGCCAGTCTCCGCCGCGCTCAACGAACCACGCAGGCTACAAAGTACTGTCTTCCCCGCGATCTCGACGCGGCATAAGCCGCTACTCACTTCGATGACCGTACCGCGCTGTCCCGCAAAATCTTCACCCCTCGGAGCCTGAATAACATCCGATTCTCCCTCTAACTCCGCCATGACCTCCGTCATAATCTGCTGGCGGCGTTCTTGTTCTCCGCGCGGCATAATCCGCTCGAATTGCGGAGTCTCAAAATCATCCCAATCATCCCAATCGTCCGGCATCCAATCTTTACGCCGGACGCGCTTGGGTTTGCGGTTACGCTTGATTTTCTTGCGAATGTTTCGCTTAGCTTTATCCGCTTCATGGTGTTTCCAAAAAAGTTCCTCTCGACTAGCCAATGTAGTATCCTCCATAAACGCGTCGCGTACGGCGCGCTAAATAAAAAAGCGAAGCTATGAATGAAAACTCACTCATGGCTTCGCGGTAATTAACCTATCTATCTCAGACAC
>CAZSIG010000006.1:0-9121 GCA_964606195.1 uncultured Anaerolineales bacterium | reverse complement strand
CGCCGCTGTACTCGTGGCAGGAGAACAAAATGTTTAGTATACTCGACGCCTCTACGACGCGGTACGTCTCAGGCAGTTCCCTCCATGCGAGAAAAGCGGGCAAGGTCAATATAAACAACGGTTGCATTCACAAGTCTATCGAATTTATTCATAATTGTCCTCCCTCCTTTCTCAAGATTTAAGAGAGTACTCCCATCAACACTGACGGAATTATACTCTAAAAGTGCTATTTTTCCAAATTAGCTCGTCGGTGCCGCGTACATGTAAGCCGACACGAATACGATGCACCTTGCCCACAACCGCGACGCGGTTGTTAATATTGCGGTCATTGGCATTAAATTGTATAATACGGTGTTAAGCAATGCGAATAAGAAAGACAATCATTAGGGGGCTGTCATGTCTAACAAACCTATGAGTAACCAGACTACTATCTACCAACGTCCCGCAGAGCTACTGCAGCAACTCGTACGTTTCGACACCACCAACCCTCCGGGTAACGAGGCGGAGTGTGTCAATTACATATACGAACTTTTAACCGGAGCGGGATATGACGTTAACATCATCACCCGCCATCCGGCGCGGCCTAATCTAGTAACGCGTCTCAAAGGGCGCGGGGAAGCACCGCCATTGCTGTTATATGGACATGTGGATGTCGTAACCACCAATGGGCAAACGTGGCGATACCCCCCATTCGAAGGTAAGATGGTAAACGGTTACGTCTGGGGACGCGGCGCGCTGGATATGAAAAGCGGCTTGGCGATGATGCTGTCGGCTTTACTCTACTCTAAGGTCAGCGACAAGGTTCCGCCCGGAGATATTATTTTCGCCGCGGTAGCAGATGAGGAAGGAACGGGTGATTATGGGGCGCGGTATCTGGTGGAGAACTACGCCGCGCTCTTCAATGGGGTTCGTTATGCCCTCAGTGAGTTCGGGGGATTCTCCCTTCACATCGGCGGACAGCGGTTCTATCCCATTCAAGTCGCGGAGAAGCAAATCTGCTGGATCAGAGCTATCATTCGCGGTCCCGGGGGACATGGCTCCATGCCAATACATGGGGGCGCGATGGCCAAATTGGGGCAGTTTCTGCAACTTTTAGACCAGAACCGTCTGCCGGTTCACGTTACCCCCCCAGCGCGGCAGATGATTCAAATAATCGCCGATTCTTTGTCCTCCCCCTCCAGCTTCATGCTTCGCCAATTATTCAACCAACTGCTTAATCCCAAATTGACCGACAGCGTAATCAACTTGATTGGCGAGAGAGGACAATTGTTCGACTCCATACTCCATAACACCATCAACGCGACGATCGTTCGCGGGGGTGATAACGTTAACGTGATACCTAGTGAGATCATTGTCGAATTAGACGGCCGTCTGCTTCCCGGTCACACTCCCGACGATATGCTCACCGAACTTCACGAGATCGTCGGTGACATCGCGGAGTTCGAATTGATTCGCCATGATCCCGGTCCCACCGAGGCGGACATGGGGATGTTTAACCTGTTAGCCAACATTATAAAAGAAGCGGACCCGGAAGGCATTCCCATACCATTACTATTAAGCGGAGTCACCGACGCGCGCTATTTCGCGCGGTTGGGCATCCAGACCTACGGCTTTACTCCGCTGAAGTTGCCTGAGAATTTCAATTTCATTCAAACCATTCACGCGGCTGACGAACGCGTCCCTATAGACGCGGTAGAGTTCGGAACTGAGGCGATCTATCGCGCCATGCACAAAATCAGATCGTGAACATCTACATTCTGAAAGCTGAATGCTGAACGCCTACATACAAAAAGGGGCGCGGTTTGTACAAACCGCGCCCTTCTTTATTACATCACATTGCCAAACGCTATCGCGCGCTAACTCAATTTGAACGTCAGCGCCACGCGCCCACAGCGAATCTCGTCACCATCCTGTAATTCTTGCGGATTTTTGGGTACCACCTTCTGCTTGTCAACAAAAGTGAAGTTAGTACTATCCAAATCCTCAATGAAGTACTTATCTCCCTGCCGCGTGATCTTCGCGTGTCGCCGCGAAACGCCGCCTTCCTCACCTCCGTGCGGCGTCAAATCCACATCCGGGAATATACCACTGATGGGGTCTTCGCGTCCTATCAACGCCTCGTTCTGAGCAGGTAACGGTATTTCCGCGCCGCTTTTCGCGACTACCAATCTAGGCTGCACCGCAGGCGCAGCGGGCGGCGGAGGCGGTGTAGGCGTGGGAGCGGGTGGGGGTGTAGGAGTTGGCGCAGGCGCAGAAGATGGCTCCGCAGGCTGAGGTTCGGGAGACGGAAGCGGCGGTGGTGCAGGAGCCGGTTCAGCCACGCTATCGAGAGCCGCGCCACAATTCTCACAAAACGCATCGTCCGAATTAATCGGCGCGCCACATGCCGGACATTTATCACCGCTTGGTGCTGCGCTAGGCGGTGGTGTGGGTGACGCGGGCTGTGCCGGTGGCGGCGTGGGAGGCGCGGCTTGCGGCTCGGGCACCTCCAACTTGGCGCCGCAGTCCTCACAAAAAGCCGTTCCGGGCAAGTTCTCCGCGCCGCAAGAGGGACAAACTACCATATTAGAGGCCGCGGGCGTAGCCGGAGGTGGTGTAGCTTGCGCCAACGTCGCTCCGCATTGATCACAAAAACGAGCACCATCATCATTTTCATTTCCACAATTAGGACACTTTACCATTGTTTCCTCCTAACTTCTCAAAATACTATAACTGTCACTGCCTAAAAAGTCTTACGAGAAAAAATCTGTCACTAATTAACGCGAAATAGCCAAAATAAGTGAAAATTCGTGCAATTAGTGGCAAAAAATCAGCCACCGCGATCATAAGAGGACAAAAATCTGCTTATGCTATTTAATGGCTCTACGCGGATTCGTGGGGTAGGGCAGGTTTCCATACCTGCCGTTTTGGTCGATAATGATCTAGAACGGCGGCTAAGAAAGCCGCCCTACACCGGCATTATCCCCTGCGCGGTAGAGCAGTTTACCATAATTTACCCCACGAATCTGAGTTGACCCTGTTTAATCTGCTGGCTTTTCCGGCAACCGTTGCGTCAGCTTGCGCGTGGCATAGCGCAGTTTCTTGGTACCACCGGCGGACATCGCGCCTTGTTTCTCTAAATTCTCAGCCTCCTGCTGCGCCGCTTCCGCCAATTCTACCTCTCCCATATCCAATAACCGCGTCGCGGCGGAGCGTAGTTTCTGGGTTGCGCCATCGATGTTCCCCATGCGCGCCTCCTCCAACGCTCTGGTTTGCAGCTTGAAAGCGGTCACTTTCTCTACGAGGTTCATCATTTCGGGGTTGTACTGTTTGCTCTGAGAGGCATCGGCGGTGAATTCGACTACGATGTCACTTCGCACTTTTTCATCAGTGATTCCTTTAGATGGTATATCGTATGAGACTTCGGCTTGTGCGACGCGAAACTTTCCCGTGGGGCGCGGAGGTATGACCACTTCGATCAACAACTGCTTCCCCTGATCCTTTTCCAGTTCCCCTAACTCCACCTGCACATCGCGCTCTGAAAGCGGCTGGTAACCGAGATTACTGATCATCGGGATCACTTGCCACACTTGTCGCGGAGTAATGCCCGCCATGAAACGCAATATCAACTGCGCGTTTTTGATTACAGTGGCTTGCATACTCTGCACGGTATTCTGAAAGTACTGTTCGATCTCCGTAGGAGACGCGAGATAATCCGAAGTGCCGCCGCTGTGCTGAGCCATATTGTCCAGCAAATCCTCGTTCCAGTCCTCGCCCAAGCCCAGCGCGTTGATGGGAATACCTTTTTTCCCCAAATCTTTAGCTAATTCGACACATTTCTTCTCATCTCCATAAGTCTGACCGTCGGTAAGCAACAGAATACGGCTGACGCGTTCAGTGGCTACTTGCTTATCGATCTCCTTGATCGCGATATCCAAACCCTTAGAGATAGCCGTGCCACCTCCCGAGGAGATTTGTTCAACTTTATTTACTAGCTCTTTTTGATTAGCTCCTATCTGCTGGCTTTCCACCAGTCGCTTTGCCTTGTCATTAAAAAGAGCGACTGCGATGTAATCTGAGGCATCCATCTGCTGCACCGCGATCTTCGCCGCCTCGCGGAGATGTTTTATCTTTTCTCCTGCCATAGAGCCAGAACGGTCGAGTACCAGCGCGAAGTTAAGCGGCATTCTGACTTGTGTCATACTTTGCCCGGGTAGCGCTTCCACCAACACATAAGCCAACTGTGGTGTATTCAATACCGGCAAATACGGCTTGTTGAGTTGGCAAGCTAACACTACATTGGAATTAGCACCATTTGCCATAGAAAAACCTCCTTATTCGGAACCAGTTCGTAAATTCATATCATTCGTGGACCAAACCGCGTCAAACTTCCTCAAACTAACTCGAACCAGTGTCCTTTATATAATAACTGTCTCTCTTAAACAAATCCAATTACTCAATAGACTTGTTCCCAAATAAAACTTTGGACAAGTAAGTAATTATATAGGACGCGGATTAACGCGGATTTTCAGGATTTAGCTCTTTATCCGCGTGAATCTGCGGAAATCCGCGTCCTATTTTCTGCCTAGCTTATTAGGGAACAACTCTAATAATTATAACCCAAGTTTCCAAAAACTAAAAACCCCCACTGGAAAAGGGCGCGATAGTCAGCAGTTTAAACGAACGGAGTCGATTTTCGTTACGTATTAATGCCCGCGTATGTATGAATGTAACGAAATGACAAACTCTTTTGTCAAAAACCGCGCCTTGTGCTAATCTATACAACAAGCTATGAAAAACCACGCGGGGCACATATTACTCGTAAACCCTTGGATATACGACTTCGCGGCGTACAACCTCTGGGGAGAACCGCTGGGGCTCCTCAGTATCGGGGCGGTGTTGCGCGACGCGGGCTATCAAGTCTCCCTCCTCGACTGTTTACACCCTAATTATGTCACGAAAACGAGGCGATATCACGATGGCAACTTCATCAAAAAAGTCATCCCCAAACCAGCAATACTACAACATATTTCGCGCTATTACAGCAGATACGGTATGCCGTTAGAGAATTTTGACGCGTATCTGACGCGCATATCTCCCCCGAACGCAATATTGGTTACCTCCGGCATGACCTACTGGTACTTGGGAGTTCAGGAGGCAATTCGTCGCATTCGCGCCCTATGGCGAGATGTACCAATACTACTTGGCGGCACGTATGCCACACTTTGCTACGACCACGCCCGCGTCACCTCTGGGGCAGATTACGTAATACGCGGCGAGGGCGAGCGCGCCGCCCTAAAACTCGTCGGCGAGTTGACTGGCGCCTCTATCACCCCACCCAAGTTGCACTTCAATACTCTACCCTACGCCGCGCACGAACTACGCGGTCACTTGCACCAAATCGGGTATGTCGGCGTGGAGACCTCGCGCGGTTGCCCCTTTGCTTGTACCTACTGCGCTTCGCACTTATTGCACCCCACATTTCGCCAGCGCGCCCCGCAGAGAGTTGCCGACGAGATAGAATATTATCATCGAAAATATAACGTTCGCGATTTCGCCTTCTTCGACGACGCGCTTCTCATCAATCCCGACAAACATATTCGCGTTATTCTGAATGAAATACTACGGCGCGGTTTGGAATGCCACTTTCACACTCCTAATGGCTTACACGCACGTTCAATCAATCGCGACTTGGCATGGCTAATGTACCGCGCGGGGTTCAAAACGGTGCGTCTGGGACTAGAGACGATAGATAGAGATGAACAGCGAAGAACAGGCGGCAAAGTCAACACCGCGAGCTTTCGCGAAGCGATAATAAATCTGCGCGCTGTGGGTTTCACCGGGCGCGAGGTTGGCGCGTATATCCTGACCGGGTTGCCGGGGCAATCGATCGACGCGGTGAAAGCGACCATCCGCTTCGCTCACGATTTAGGTATTCAAGCAAAACTCGCGTTCTATTCACCTCTTCCCGGCACTCAAGAATGGCAGAAGGCAGTGAGTGAGTGCGACTTTCCTGCCGACGCCGACCCACTGTTACATAACAATACCATTTTCCCGCTATTGAGCGATGAGGCGACGCGGCAGAAGTTCGCGAAAATCAAGCTGTTAGCGAAAGAGCTTAACTCTCAATTATAACCTCAAACGAAAAGGCTTCCGAAGTCTCGTAAACCTCAGAAGCCTTTTTTATTCGCGTCGCCTGACGCCTCAAACAGGGCATCACCTACGCGGGCGCGGGACTAGCCTCAACCAACGCCGCGTTCAAATCCTTGATTAACGTATCAACATCAATACCATGAGCCTGCGCGCCCTGCTCTACATTCTCAAACCGCGCAATCGCACAGCCGAAGCACATCAATCCATGCTTCATGAAAACCTTCACGGTTTGCGGATAATCCTTAACCACTTGACCAATCGGCATATCTTTAGTAATAGTCATAACGTTGTTACCTCCCTCTTAATTTATAGACATTATAATTATAACAAGTGTGTATTAGAAAAACGTTAGAGTTTCTTTAGGATTTCGCGGGATTACAAGCAAAAATCTGCCGCTAATTTCACTAATAGGACTTACGCAAATTCAGAATAAATTTACCGCTGAGCACGCGGAGCACGCCGAGACTTAGGAATAATTTTCTATTGCATGGTGAGAATGAACTTTAATGAATACATATAAGTACACATAACCGCGAAAATATATTCTTCCTTCTTTTCTCCGCGCCCTCTGCGCTCTCTGCGGTGAATTATAGTGCGGTTTTGCGTAAATCCTAACTAATTGACTCGAATGAGCAAAAATTAGAGCAATTCGTGCAATTAGTGGCAAAAAATCAACCGCTACCACTTTCCAGAGCCGCCGCAGACGGGGCACCGCCGCCCGCGCTTCGTTCCGGTGCCACCGCAATACAGACAGACCCCAATCATGCCGCGCCGCGTGACCTCCCGCTCGCGGCGCGGCAGTTCGGGCGAACGAGACAAGAGCCGCTCAACCACAGTGGCTAACATCTTACCCAAAATCTCGCCGACATCGGGCTGCCAACTTTGTACCGTTAATAACAATCGGTCGGTGAACCCCGCGACCATCTTCTCCAGTTCTGCTTTTAACTGTTCTGCACTGGGGCGCAGCGCGGGGTCTTCCTGCAAAGTCCAGATGATGATGCGTTCGATGTCTTTGGACAAGATGGGACGTACCTGCCGCACAGGGGACAATGGAGACAGTTCGCGCAGCGTGGCTAAATCGAGTGTCGGAAAACTGGCGAACTTATCGCGCGGGTCCTGCGCGGTAAGCAGATGGTGCATCGTCGCACCCAACGCGAAAACGTCCGATTTAGGTGCCGGGCGCATCTCCCATTGTTCCAACGGCGTGTACCCCGGCGTCCCCGCAGCGATCGTTTTCCCCCCTTGCAACATCACCATCGCGCCAGACTGCGCGGTCGCCTTAGCCAATCCAAAATCGACCAACCACACGCGCCCCTCACCATCCACAATGATATTCGCCGGTTTGATGTCGCGGTGGGTCACCGGCTCCGGGCGAGTGTGCATATAGCTCAGCGCGTCGCAGACCGGTATCATAAACCGAATCACTTCCTTTTCCGGCAAATACCGCCCGACGCGGTCTAATCGTTCCTCCAGGCTCTCCCCCGCGATGTATTTCATCGCCAGAAAATGGCTGTTTCTGACGGTAAAGTAGCCATAAATCTCGGGAATGTTAGGATGTCCCGGCAGATTCAGTTGTGATAGAAGCTCCGCCTCGCGCTCGAAATCGCGTTCCGCCTTGAGCCGCTCTGTCTGCGAGGCGTAAGGCGTCATCATCTCCTTAATCACACACTGCCGATGAAACAGCTCCAAATCCTCCGCCAGATAGACCGCGCCCATTCCGCCCTGCCCCAACGGCTGAACGATTTGGTATCTGTGCTGTAAAACGGTACCGGGTGCCAGCAAACTCATCTTCTCGCGCCATCCCGCCGCGTGTTCGCCGCCGAGATTTTTCGCTAGTCCCCCTCCATAACTTTAACGACGACTACCGCGATGTTGTCCTCTCCCCCATTCTCGTTAGCCATTTCAACTAGCTTGTCACACGCGGCGTTAGGGTCGGGATATGTCTCCAGTATCTCCTTGATTTGAGCATCGCGCACCATCTCCCATAATCCATCGGAACAGAGCAGGATTACATCATCGGGGCACAAATCCTCGTGAAACGCGTCCACCTTGATTTGGTCATAATGCCCCAAACTGCGATAGATTAAGTTGCGCTGTGGGTGAGAGTAAACTTCGTCAGGGGTGATTCGTCCCGCCTTGACCAGACTGGCGACAAGGGAATGGTCTTCAGTAATCGCGCGTAACTCTTGGTCGCGCATCAAATAGCTACGGCTATCACCGACGTTGGCGATAACCGCGCGCGTTCCCTCTACCACCATCATCGTCACCGTGGAGCCGGTATCGCCTGCCTTTTCGGGACGCCGCGCCGCATACTCGCGAATGACGCTGTTGGCGTGACGTATCGCCTCGCGCACGTTGTCCTCCAACTCGGTATGGTTCAGCCTGACCGTCGCGGTATCAGATAGCAACACGCGCTCGTCCAACTTTTTGGTAGCTAGGTCATCAGTATCCTGAAACAGATACACGAGGTCGCGAGTGATAGTTTTCACAATCAAATCGCTGGCAATCTCCCCCGCTTGGTGCCCCCCCATCCCATCCGCGACGATGAACAGCCCAACGGTTGAGCCATCGGAGGATTGCATCACCTTCTCAAAGTATTTGTCTTGATTTTTATTACGCGTACGCCCAACGTCGGTAGCCCCCGCGGATATAAGACGGATAGACATAAACCATTCACCTCTGTAAGTTTAATGAACTTCTCAATAATATGTAATCGCCCGAACGACTTTATTATACCACATTTACGAAACGAGACATAATTCGCGCCGCGATATATAAGTCAGTATTTACGCAAAATCGTACTATAACTCACCGCAGAGACGCAGAGGCCGCGGAGATTTATTAAAGGAATAAACTTGCTACTAACATACGCGGTCATGGACTGTCATTTAAGGTCATATTTTTCAACTGATACAGATTGTAGCTAAAACTCCGCGTTCTCCGCGCCCTCGGCGGTAAAATTATTCTGAACCTGTGTAAGCCCTATAAG
>CAZSIG010000005.1:22610-24661 GCA_964606195.1 uncultured Anaerolineales bacterium | reverse complement strand
CCATCGCGGCGCGTCTTCTTGTCGATGTTCCGTCGAAAAGCCTCTGTCAAATCCACGCCAGTTTGGTTAGCGAGGCAGATGAGCACGAAGAGTACATCGGCTAATTCGTCTGCCAGATCGCGGCTCTCCCCCGCGTCCTTGAAGCTCTGATCGCCATAGGTGCGCGAGATGATGCGCGCGACTTCGCCCACTTCCTCGACAAGCTGCGCTAAGTTCGTCAGTTCGGAGAAATAGCGCACGCCGATGGAGTTAATCCAGTCGTCTACGATTTGTTGACATTCTTTGAGCGTTAGTTCAGACATATAGGTAAACGTGGCTCTTTTTAATACGCGGTCATTTTTTGCCACTATAGAGCTTACGCAACCTCAGTGTATTTTTAGCGCGGAGGGCGTACCCGTGCG
Organism: uncultured Anaerolineales bacterium; assembly: GCA_964606195.1. Lineage (GTDB taxonomy): Bacteria > Chloroflexota > Anaerolineae > CAZSIG01 > CAZSIG01 > CAZSIG01. The sequence continues at coordinate 24,260 of CAZSIG010000005.1, read as the reverse complement.
GTTAAGTTATTGTGAATTTACGTAATTCCTATACACTATTGATCTCCCCAATCGCGTAGACCCCACAGCAAAAATATCACCGCCAAGCCGCTGGCAAGAGCGGAGATACCTCCTATCGCGGTTATGCCTCCGGCTAACCAGATCATCCCACCGCCGAACGAGCCGATCACGCGCCCCAAACCTGCCGTAGCGAGATTCGCCGACATCATCGTTGCTCGCGCACTGGGTAAAATCTCGGTAAATAGCGAGAATGACACAACTAGAGTGAACTCAAATGTGATGAAGACGATGAATAGACCGATCAGCGCGAAACTTAGAGATTGATCAAACAATGGCAACAGCAGATAACTCAGTGCGGACAGCGTCGCGCCGGTGATGATAGCGCGGCGTAATCCCAAACGATCGGCGAGCGACGCGGTCAGTCCCTCACCCGATAACTCTGCGATGCCGATAACGGTGGTCGCGGCACCCAATGCGAGGCTGCTCAAGCCGAAGGCTGATTCTAACCACGCGCCGTAGACCACGAACAGGTTGTCGTTTGCCATACTGGTTAGCAGAGTGAAAGCAAGCGCACCGATAACCGCGCGTTCTGCGCGCAACTGCTGCCAGATGGTGCGAAGGCTGATGTCGTTTTCCGCGGCGCGGTGATGACTGTTCGCGGGAATCAATGTCCGCAACGCGATGATACTTAGCAATCCCAACCCGCCCAGCACAAAAAACGGTGAGCGCCATTCCAGTTTGTCTATCAATAACCCCACGAGTGGAATGCCTATCAACGAACTCCCTGACCAGGAGAGTTCGACGAAACCGATGGCGCGTCCGCGTTGGTGATAGGGCACTTTCGCACCCACATACGCCTGTAACGCGGGGTCGAAGACATTCTTGCCCAATCCTGCTAGAAATAGGGCAAGTAAGGTCGCGCTGTAGATCGGCACGAAACCGCCAGTAAACATGCCTACGGTGAGCATGGCAAGACCGACGAGCATCATCACGCGGTAGCCCCAGCGGTCGCCCAAAGAACCTAGAAGCGGGCCAAGGATGCCGGTTGCCTGATTTACGGCGATTAACGAGGTAATCGCGGGGAGTGGTACGCCCAAGCCGCGACTGAGCGCGGGGGCGAAGGGATACGGAAAACGTCGGGCGGTGTTGATGAAGAGGCGAGCGGTTGCTGCCGCGCCAAGTTGTAAGCTTAGGCGGCGCGGTGGGGAAGATGTTGAGGAAATATAATCATTCGCGGTGTTAGTTGGCAAAGTAGAATTTCCTAATCGTGGATTTTCTTAAGTACTTGCTCGCAAAGCTTGAATCCAATCCAAATATCAGAACGAACTGCTATCTCTTGAATCAAAAGTTCCACTTGGGTGAAGGTTAGTAATTGATGACGATAAGCTTGTACTATAATGCCCAAAGTACCGCGCACTCGTAATTTCAAACGCCGTGCCTCTGCGCGGGCTACTTCATCATCCAAAAGTACCAACGGATCTGCCAAAGTTCGTGCCAGAGCTAAGACTTGATTTTCACCTGGATCAAGAGTGACTGGCGGTGTGTATTTTGACAGAAGCATAGATGGTACATCTACTATTGACCAATTCTGTTGCTGCCAAAATAGTTGTACTGTTAGAGCATCAGGAGCACCGCGTTTTAGCCCTTGAA
>CAZSIG010000005.1:7749-22510 GCA_964606195.1 uncultured Anaerolineales bacterium | reverse complement strand
GTATTGGGCTAAGGCGCGTTCTATTTTCACTGTTTGTATTCCGCGCTTTAACAGGTCTACTAAAAAATCTTGATTAACCGATTCTAATTCACTTGCTAATGCAGTTGGAATGGTTAGAGTTAAAGTTTTTACAGACATTGTATTATCCTTTAGCTAATGCCATATTCTTATAGCCGCGTCGATTTGGTATCTCTAGAAAAGTTGATAGCTGACGGCTGAAAGCTATCGGCTTTTAATGCCGATACTCTTCCCCCGGCACCTCGCGCAACAACGCGACGCCGTGCGGCAGCGCGGGGAGAATGACCGCGAGGTTCTCGCGCACCGCTTTCACGCTACCCGGTAGATTGACGATTAACGTATGACCGCGTATCCCCGCGACGCCGCGTGATAACATGGCATGTGGCGTTTTTTTCAGGCTCTCGGCACGCATCGCTTCGGCTAGTCCTGGGGCTTCACGGTCGATGATCTGCTGCGTTGCCTCTGGCGTGGTGTCACGCGGCGCGAAGCCGGTACCGCCGGTGGTCAAAATCAGGTCGATTTTGCGCTCATCAGCCCACATCTGCAACGTCGCGGCGATCAGCGGCAATTCGTCGGGAATGATCTTGTATTCAACTATCTGCGCGTTCAGCTCGCGCTCTACAATCTCGCGAATCGCGGGACCGCTCTCGTCCACGCGTTCCCCGCGCGATCCTTTATCACTAATCGTTAGTATTCCTACTCTCATAGTGTGTTCCCTCCACCCATTCTTCTCCATCTGCGTAAACCTCTTTTTTCCAAATCGGGACGATCTCTTTAATTCGCTCAATGGCGTAGCTTGCGGCGTCGAAGGCATGTTGGCGATGGGACGAAGCGACCGCGATGACCACACTGATCTCGCCCACTTCTTGATTCCCAATGCGATGAACGATTGCCACGCGTGCCATATCCGCCCAGCGTTTCAGAATCTCGTCGCCGATCTGTCGTAAAGTTTCCTCTGCCATCTCTGGATACGCGTCGTATTTCAGGTAACGTGTCTCGCGCTCTCCGGTGATGCCGCGCACCGTGCCGACAAATGTCACTACCGCGCCGATCTCGGGCGAGACGACGCGGCTCACCACTTCATCTACACTTATTTTTTGAGTAGTAACCTCGAATAGTTTCATTTCTCTTCACCCATTAACAAATCTTTCAGAAAAACCGCGAGCAAAGTGAACCAACTACCGACAATCGCCCATAACCACGCGTTAGGGGCGCCAATAGAAAAGCGTTTTTTCTCTCTATCTATCGGGGTCGAAGGCGATTCTAGGGCTAATGACGCGGAGTGCGCTTTCTGTTCCTGTGCGGGAATGGTCAACTTGGCGGATGCGAATTTTTTTCCCAGCGATGCGAGTTCAGGAACTCTATCACCGTAGATCAGGGCGTGGCGGAATTCGGTGATGGTCTGATAGCGGTCATTCGGATCTTGTTCTAAACATTTCATCACCGCGTTGGCTAACCACGCCGGTACCATTGGGCGCAGTTCTCTGATAGGCTTATCTTTATAAAATTCGCCGGTTATACCGCGGTACAATATCGCGCCACTGGCGTAGATATCCGCGCGCGGGTCAGTGATAGAAAACGAAGTTTGTTCTGGGGGCATATAGGGAGTGCGCATAAATTTACTCATCTTGTCGGCTGTTTCGCCTGACGCGGTGAGAGTATCAACTAAATTATTTATGACTCTAGTATCCTCCAGCTTAACTATACCCTTTTCGGTAAATAGTATGTTGGATGGTTTCAGATTCCCGTGCGCCCCTCCTTTTTCGTGAATGAATTCCAATGCCTGACAAATGTCATCCGTCTGCTGCAAGCTCTGCCAAATTTCGAGATTTTTGTATTCTCCCAGTTGATCCTCTAGGGTTCCACCTTCCATGAACTCCGCGATTATGTACAGTTTATCCTCTTCGGCAAAAACGTCGTATGTCCCCACGATGTGGGGATGGTTGTCCAATGTGAGATGTGCCAATGTCGCGGGGTTAATCTCTCGCGGAATGATAATCTCTCTGACAAGAACGTTGCGCTTTTCCATTGTGTCGCGACCACGATATATAGTGGTAAAACCGCGCTGTGTCAAAGGTTTGACGATGCGATACCTTCCACCATGTAATTGCTCGCTGGTCTCAAGGACAGTTTGGGCTTTCGTCGCGATGTCTTTGATTTTTTGTTTATGTTCTAATGAGAACAAGCGCCCATCGGGGACGCGCATGTACAAAACGGGCGTGCCCCATTCCATAGATTTGGTAATCACGCGAATCGCCTTGCGCCCTTCCGCGACGGCATAGTCTATAGAGTTACCCTGCGCGAGCAACGGATAGATGTTTTGAGTGAAGATTATCGCGGCTTCGTCGGTGATGGGGAACTGCATGGCGATGACCGCGGGAATGCCCTTGAACACCAACGCGTTGGCGACGCTACCAAACTGGTTATACTTCGAAGTCGCGGATTCTTCTGCTAACTCGGCGGTCTCACAGGCGTTCAGAAATACCAACCGCAGCGCGCTTACATCGCTCAACAGCATACTCAACTCATCACCGCTAAGGAACTCCGCGCCGCCCGTCGCGTTTTCCAATAGTAATACGCCGCTCTTGGTTTTAGGATCAATGCCGCCATGTCCCATATAATGCAAAACATGAAATTGATTTCTGGCCAATTTCGCATGTAGCGCGGCGGAGGTGGCGTTTTTCAGGAAAACCAACTCTATGTTCTCAAGTCCTCCTAACTCTTTTTCCAGAAGCGCTTTTTCTTTTTCCAAATCCAGTTTAGGGTAGTTTGAAGGACTAGACATGACTACGAGTATCCGCAGGGGGTGCTCCAGTGATTGCAATTTGTAGGGGCGCGGTACATCCAGATAGCGAACGACCGGAGTGTGCCGGTGCAAGTTGAGGAAATCATAGGAGTGATACATATATTCCCAGGGAATCTCTCCGAGATACGCGGATTTAGGATCGCTAGGGTCTATGTGTAGTTTAATGCGCAAGCCAATTTCCGGACGTCCGTTTAACCGCCCTAGACTTTGCTGATAAAGGTCGCGCACGACGCCGTTGACGAATAAGGTATTAAATAATTCTTGCCCTAGTTCTCTCGCTTCTGGCTCATCCACCGCCAAAGTTTCGATGCGCTCCGTTAATTCTTCTTCTGTGAAAGGTAGCTCAAAGCTGGCGCGTCCCTGCCCTGCCGCGGAGTTAACCCTGACTGAAAAAACACCATCGACCGGCGGCGCGATTTCAAGTTCAAAATCTTCGTAAACTAGAGTTGCCATATTACACTCTCCAAATGGAAAATAAAATCATGCCCTTTTGCTACAGGCTACTTCGGCATTCTCTTTAACAATTTGTAACCATTCTAACACAAAAGACATAGCGCGGCAAGTCTATGGGATAAAAAAGAACGTCCAGACACCTTCGCGCCTGAATGTTTTTATATCCATCAACTCAATCTTCGCACGTCCCACCGTTTGTAGACCTAGCTATTCGATAACGCGGCGCGGCTTTTACTACAGGCGCCCCCGAGACGGGAGCTGGGAGCTATTCGATAATGCGTCTTAACTTCAACTCATTCGCCCGCGTCACCTCCAGCTCTCGCGCCGCGCTGCCGTTGCGCACCGAAATATCGAGATAACCATCACTGTTCACCAACGCGACCAGTTCCCCCTCCCCCACATCGCCAAAGATACGCCTAATACCGCGAATGCGCCGCCCGGCAACCTCGATCACCCACTCGTGCCCCGCTAATAGCGACGCGGGCACATCGGTGGTGATATTGCCGAAATGGTCAATATGCACCACATGCGCGGTCAGCGAACCATCCTCATGCTCACGCGGTGTCGAAATCGGAAACTTGACCAACTCCGCGATGTCCAATTCATCCCCCAAATCGGTGATCGCTACTCCATTTGACAAATGCGCGGCGACGGGGCTGAAGATATCGCGTCCATGAAACACGTGACTCACTTCGGCGCGCCAATAGGTGGGATTAGTCAGGTTTACCGCTTTCCCTCTCCCCAGCGGGGAGATGGGCAGGGGTGAGGGGGAATTCTCCATCAAAATGTAACTCAACACCCCATTATTCGGCGCGACGAACCGCCCGCACGGGGTCTGCAAGGCGACCGCCTGCCGCGCAGTTCCCACGCCAGGGTCAACCACTATCAAGTGCACCGTGTTCGGCGGATAGTACGGATAGACCCCGCGCAGCACCTCCGCGGCGCGGCGAATGTCGCCTTGGGGAATCTCATGCGTAATATCGACCAGCGTTGCGCGCGGCGCGATGCTGAGTATCACCCCCTTCATCGCGCCGACGTACCGGTCTGTCATGCCGAAATCTGTCATCAGAGTGATAATTTCGCTCATAAACTTTACCTCTAAGCAGTAGTTGAAGAATAGCAACTTAACCACAAAGAGCACAAAGGACACTAAGCCTTTTCTCACTTCGAATGATATCTTTTGACCGCGTATGGGCATTATTGAGCAAAAAACTTGGTGTTCTTCGTGTCCTTAGTGGTTAAATTGGAAAAAAGCAATTCGTGAAATTAGTGGCAAAAAACCTACCGCGTTCTACGGAAAAGCGTCGATCTCCACACTCGTCACCGTCAAACTGTCACCGCGCGCCTCCCCCGAATCGGCATCCATAATCGGCAATCGCTCTCCCGTTCGCGCGTCGTACATACCGACTATAATATTATACGCGCCGGGTTCCAAATTCGTGCGCGGTATCACATACTCATCGGTGATTATCTCATCCTGCACCCAACCGCTCGTCGGCAGGGCGGCGTTGCCCGGAACGCTGTCGCGCTGCGCCCTAATCTTGCCGGTCGCGTCCACGATGTGAACGAACACCGTGTACGAGACATCGGTCTCGCCGATAGCCCGCCAATACAGTATCAACCGCATCTCCCCATTCGTAATCTCTAAATCGTAACCCAACAACCGCGCCACCTTGTCCCAAACCACGCCATCATTCAAAGGATGCACCAGTGGCGGCAGCGTAAAACTATGCTCGCGGTCGGTGATACGTACCTCGCCCAGCGCGATTTTGTTCCCAATGGGCAAGAGGCGCAGGCAAACCTGATAATCATCCTCGTTCAATCGCGCGGGTAGCGTATGCGCGAACTCCTCGCGCACCACTTCGCCCCGTTTCCATAAATGGGGCGGGTAGTGGGAACTTAGCGGAGTTTCCGCCAACACCCTCGCGCCTTGGCCGGGCGATTCCAGCCACACGCGAACGGTCTGGGGCGCCGCCTCATCCGCCGTTCGTCGCGCCTTCCACAGTAAATCGAGACGCAGTGTCTCCCCTGACTTCAATTCGGGAGTAAGCACCTCCGCGTCGCACAATACTACTCGTTTACTTTGCACTACGTTAGATAAAGATTGAACAGCCCCCTGATTCGGACAGGCGATGTGCTGCACATCACGCGGCAACTCTATTGGGGCAGCCTCACCGCGCCATATCTCCGCTTGGCTCTCAGGTTCGTACATGATTACCTGCGCGTGATGTTCGCCCGGCGGCGTGCCGCGCTGAATCGAGACATCATACACATCAGTTATCACCTCACCGGCGCGCCACGCGGTCGTCGGGTAGGCGTCGTGCACGGGTATCCCGTCATGCTGTCCCACGATTCGCCCCGCGGTGTTCAACACGCGCGCCGAGACTTGGTAAGAGCGGTTTTCGGGCGCGACTAAATCGGAAGAAGCAAGCGGCGCGGGCGCCTGCCAAACCACCGTGACGCGAACGGCTCTGTGGTTGTGGCGATTCAGCAATTGAGAATCGATTCGCAGCATCTGCGGAGCCACGACCTGCGCGTTAGTTCGCACTTTGATGAGCGAGCCAACTGCGAAAAGAGAAAATTCCTCCTCCACGCCGCGCAGCGGACGAGTCAGATAGACATGCTGCCCCGCGTCCATCAACTGTCTCACCGTCTCCAATCGCTGCGCTTCGTCATTCGCGACGAAGGTTTGAATATCGGGACGAAGCCCCTCCGTCTGCTGAAAATAGCGCACCAGCGTCATCTCGCCCAACAAGCCGACCAACGCGGCGTTCTCTTCGAGCGGCTGGCTGAGGATGTCCAAGCCGTAGTCGTGCACTTCCCAATCGTGGCTCAAATCGACCTGCGCGTAGTTCTCTAGCATCGTTGAAAGGGGCAATATCGCAAAAAGCGCGAATATCATCACCTGTATTAATTTACCCCCCTCTAACTCCCTCCGAAGGGGGGAGAATAAAACCTCCCCCCCACCGGGGGGGACCGAGGGGGGGCTATGCGCGAGAGTTGGAGGAGAGTACAAGAAGGGATGAAAAAGAGCTAAACCGCGCGATGTGAGATACATGGCAAATTGAACAGCCGCGTTGATTCCTAGCCCAATCCATACCGCGATGATAACGAGCGATGGAATCGTGAACACCTCCGGGTCAGGAACGCGGTACAGCAGCACCCAGAGCGAATTGATACTGAAAATGGACAGGAGCAACACATTCTCGACGCGGATTCGCCTCCGCCACGCGCCGGCGAATCCCACAAGTGCCCCGATTATGCCCGCCGCACCGAATTGCGCTATGAGCAGCGCGCCGTAATCTTGCAACCCGAAATTCTTCGCCAGGGGATTCTCCGCGAAGAACGAGGTATACGCCCCGCCCGAAATGTGCGACCAGAACCCCGCGAGGGTGTTTTGGTAAGTGCCGTCGAGTGAGGTCAACGCCGTACCGCGTAGGGGGATATACAGGTACAGCAATAACGGCGCCGTGGCAGCGACTGCCAATTTAGCCAGCCGTCGCCAGTCGCGAAAGATCGCCCTGTCAGTTAGCCAGAGATAAACCGCGAACGCTGGAATCCACAAAAACATCGTCCGGTGATGCGTCAGAGATAGCCCGTACCATGCCGCGAGTGGCATCGCGCGTCGCGGCTCTTTTCGCGTGATCAACCACAACGCGCCTGCCAGAAAGACCGCGTTGAGGGTATACACCTCCGCGATGACCGCCTGGCTCCAGAAAATCGGCGCGACCGCGAGGCACGCCGCCGCGCCAATTGCGGGCAATATGCGCCGCGTCAAACGCCAGACGAGCAGATAAACTAACACCGCCGCGACTGCCCCCCACACGGCGGACATCAGGTTGACGCGGTAAGCCACGTCGCCCAGCGGCAGCAGCGTGAATAGTTTGCCCAGCATGGTATACAACGGGTAGCCGGTCGGGTGCGCGATGCCCGACTGGTAACAAACCAACTGAAATTCCAGACTGTCGTCAAAGATGGTTGCCACAGAGGGCGCGAGGGTTCGCATATATAGGAACAGTGTTCCGATGAATACTATGAGCGCGCCGATAGTCAGGGGGAAATGGCGCGGTTTTTTTTCGAGTAAATCGTTCATGTTGTTTATTAGCGTCAGTACTTACGCAGATTCAAAAAGACTTACCGCCGAGAGCGCGGAGCACGCGGAGTTTTCCGAATGATCTTTAAGTGCCCTGTGAATATGCTTTTCAATGCAGCTTTATGACCGCGTATGACAGTTAAGAAATTCTCTGCTTTATCTTCTCCGCGCCCACGGCGTTCTCGGCGGTTAATCACTACATAGTCTGCGTAAGTCCTAAGCGTTTTAGCTACCTAACAGTTTGCTATCTCGCGCCGCGCAACTGTGAGTTCACTCACGGTTGCTATGAGAAACGCGCTGAAGCACGTTATGGTGAACATGCTTCAGCATGTTTTCCATAGCCGCGCCGAGTTCACTCGGCGAATAGCGGCGCGGGCGGAAGTAGTAATTTGAAAGTGTCAGGTAGCTAGATTAACGTTCAGTATTGACGCGAAGAGGGCGTAGCACACGCTACGCCCTCACGTGTTCGAGTAAATTTTAGCAGTAATAGCCCTATTTGGCAAAACCTTAGAAGACCTCACTCCCAATCTCCATATGCGTCAACTTAAACTTAGACCGCGTCTATATCGATGCTCTAAGCCCCCGTCCCCGGGGTCGTTTAGGAATAGGACGATACTTTGGGCTTAGCCGCCCCCGCGACGGGGGCTTGGAGCAAGCTGATAACGCGCGGCTACGCGATGAATCGAGACCCGAAGGGTTTTCTTAAACCCTTCGGGTCTCGGGGGATTCTGCATAAGTCTCGATCACTAATCCTTCATCACCACCGGAATGAAGACGCGCCACTCGCCGACGATCATGCGTGTGGAGGCGGTATTGTTCATCGAGATGAATTCCCGCGTCGCGGTGCTGATACTCAGCGATCTGTGCATTATAGTATCCCAGGCAACATCTTCTCTAACACGCACGGTCACGGTAAAGGTATGCTGCGTCTGCATTGGCAGGGTCGCCAGCCACCACACTATCGTACCGCTATCGGGCATCTGCCGAAACAGCCCGCTGTTATCAGCAATGAACTCCAACTCGGCGGGGAGCGTCTCGGTGATGTAAACGTTGTGCGCGTCCACGTATCCAGTATTCGCGTAGGTGATGCTATACTGGAAAGTCTCGCCGGGATCGACCGCGCCGGGGGTGTTGATCTCGATGCTCACATCCGGCTCCGCCAACATCATCGATGCGGAGTGAGTATTGTTGGTAGCATCAAGTTCGGTTTGAGCCGCGGTGATGACTACCGTATTAGTGATATGTCGCCCCAATAAGGCTTGTAACTCAACTAAATCCAAACCGGTGCCGACCACCTGCGCGGTGACGATGATTGAGCCACTCGCGCCAGCCGCGAGATCACCTATGTACCACTGAATCGGCCCCGTACTTCCCCCCTGATGGTAGAAATCGCTGTCATCGGCGCGGTATTCCATCTCCTCAGGAAGTTGGTCTGCCAGAAAGACGTGATTCACGTCGACAGTGCCGAGATTGGCGTAGTGAATGGCGTAGGTAATTACCTCGCCCAGCCTGATAAATCCGGGCAATTCTTGCGACACTCCAACATCTATGGATGAACCAGCCAGCATTCTGACCGGAATGGGCAGTTGAGGCTGCGCGGGATCATTACTGCTGAGCAGCAGCTTTCCATCGTAGGTGCCGGGAACGGTGATGGCGCGGGCATCCACCAGTACTTGTACCGTCTCGCTCTCGCGGCTTGCCAACGTGCCACTCATAGGTGTGACCGAGAGCCACTCTCGCGTCAGACTATTTCCATAGAATCTTACCGCCAGTTCATCGTGCAGGCACTCCGCGGTGTTATAGCAATACTCCACTCCCGCGCTCCCATCTCCGTTCTCAACTCCCACCGTACACGAATCATCTTCGCTGACCGATTGATACTGCACGATGATGTCACCCGTCGCGTAGTCGAGTATCACCTCGAAGGTCTCCGTTTCGTAGCTGCCGTAATGTCTAACCGCGTCATACTCCACCACAAAATAGTCATCTTGCTCCATGACGTACACCGTTCCCCCGCTAGAGGGATTTAGGTCATCCCAAAACGCGGCGATCATGTTATTCGGTGAATACTCGCTCGGAATACTTCGGTTGGAGTAAGATGAACTTCCCTCGCCAAATATAACCAAGCCGTTGGAATTGACGAATATGGAATCGTAGGCTTCACCGTAATAGGTGAACGGCGCGGGCAGCGAGACCTCCTCGTAATCATCATCGCTTAGATACAGCGATTCGCCCGCGGTGGCGTCGATCCACTGATAAGTGGGTCCGCCGGGGGTATCGCTATCTATCACCATCATCTCATCTATCGGAATCTGAATATCGTAAGTCAAATCTCGCGCCCCCGCGTTTCTGAGAGTCAGCGGCACCTGAACATATTCACCAGTTAGCACAGGAAGCTCGAAGCTAGAGGCGGAGGTCTGTAAAACCGGCGCATCAGCGATCAGCACGAAATCGCGCGTGGTGGTAGTCTGCGCGCCGACCTGCACCGTCGCGGTTTGACTCACATAACCGGACATCGTCACGGTGATATTATAGGTGCCCGCGATGTAGTAGCCCGAATACTCTCCGGTCTCAGGATCGGCGTGCATGGAGTACGCGTTCTCGACATCTATCTTGGCTCGCAGCGGCGTGCTGGTCGCTTCGTCCGTCACCGTGCCGCGCAGGATGCCCATGTTATCCGCCGGTCGCACTGTCAGAGTGACCGGCAAGCGCGTCGCGGTGGTATAAGGATCGTTTCCATCGATGCTCAACATCGCGCCATATTGTCCCGGAGGTGCTTGCCGCGCGTCGAACGTGACCTGAACACCTAGTGAAGCTCCGGGATGTACCGTACCTGTCACGGGATCTACTGCAAGCCAACTCGTATTCGCGGCTGTTCGGGCTACCGCCTCGTAAGCGTCTAACCTGCCCCAACCGTAGGCATAATTCGGCACGCTCGCGGGTTCGCCACAGACTTCGACCGCGACGGGAGCCGCAGATTCCATGAGCACGTTCTCTATCGCCTCTATGTTACCGATCAGGTTCGGGTTCGCGGAGATGAGCAGCGCGACGACGCCTGCGGTATGGGGACTAGCCATCGAGGTGCCACTTGCGGTTTCATAATCGCTGTCACTGCCGTTATAGCTCGAACGGACATCGACGCCGGGCGCCGCGATGTTCGGTTTCACTTCGCCATCGATGAATGGGGATGGCCCCAAACTGCTGAAGTAAGCAAGATCACCGGAGCTATCGACCGCGCCGCTGGCGAAGGAGGCATCGTAGTTGCCGGGCGCGGATACCGAGCCGCACCCCTCGTCGCCGGAATTACCCGCCGACCACGCGGGGAAGATCCCCGCGGCGCGCCACGCCTCTACGGTTTCGAGGTACCAGGTATCCGAGTCGCCCGCTATGACGGAGCCCCAAGAATTGTTGACCACGTGCGGGCGCTTCGTGGGATCCGCCGTCGCGGTATCGCCGCTCAAGTCCCATGGCGCGATTACCCACTCTCCCGATTCCAACAAATCGCTCTCGTAACAGGTATGGCAGCCGCTCGTCGCGATCCACTGCGCGCCCGGCGCCACGCCGATGAAGTTACTCACGCCATCGCCGCCGACCATCGTGCCCATAGTGTGAGTGCCGTGACCGTCCGAGTCGCCCGGCTCAGAGCCGAAGGTGTTGCTGGGATCCCACCAGTTATAATTGTGGTCAGCGGTCGCGCCGTTCCACCCGCGATAGTGCGGTCTAAGAGCTTCGTGCGTCCAGCGCACGCCGGAGTCGATGTTCGCCACCACCGCGCCCTCTCCGGTCACGCCCAATTCATCCCACACCTCATCGGCGCGAATCATCGCGATGCTCCATTCCACATCATCAATTGTATCTTGAGCGATGCCCGGTTTCGGCGGAATGGTAGAATGTTGGTAGTTACCGCGTAGGTAAGCCACATCGTCTCTCTGCGCGAGGGAGTACGCCAGATCGGTCAGCGCGGTAGAACGAGAACCGCGTACTAACACCGCGTTGACGATATAGTAACTGCGGTAATCGTGAACCGTCTCCGCGTTCTTCGCCCCGTTCAATATCCCTAAGATCTCTGCCTGGCTCGCGGTCGCCACTTTACGCAGCGCGTTCAGGACGAACTGCCCGCGCGCCTCCCAATTCGCGATGTCGTAGGCGCGGCTCAGATCGGCGCGTTCTTTGAACACGATGATGAACTCCACCGGCGCGGCGTCGGCTGGCGCGGCGCGGCTGGCGCTTTCGAGTTCCTCCGCTAAGGTGGGGTCTATCTTCTCCTTGCCATAGGGAGATACGCGTTTGAGACGGGGGAGTTTATCCAAATCTACGGCAGCCATTGCCACAGACGCGGCGGATGCTTCGATGTTGCGCGGCAGCGATCTTATCGCAAATTCGAGGGGCTGCGCGCCACTATTGGTTATCGTTAACCAACCTTGGTGAGAAGCGGTGGTGCCGAAGTCGAGATTTTCCTCCAGCGTAGCGGCGGTAACTCGCATCCAGGGCGCGTCAGGGGTCAATGCGAAATTGTACGTCACCACCTCTTGCGGCTCCACCACGATATCACGAGCTGAAGTCACGTAATCGGGCGCGCCGATCAGCACGCTGTAGTTGCCCCCCTTTACCCACCCCTCGTAAGAGCCGTCGCGGTCGCAGGAGAGAGTATAAGTGTACAGTCCATTAAATGCCTTTATCGTCGCGCGCACCGGATTATTCGATCTCGCATCGCGCACCATGCCCGCGATCTTGCCGGCGTCAGGCGGAGGGGTCACGTTCATTTCTATGGGCACTTCTACTGTACTGCTGTAAGGGTCGTTGCTATCGGCGCGAATGTATCCATTGTAAGCTCCCGGTTGCGTGATCGCGGAGGCATCGAAAGTCACCGTGATTGCCTTCGCGCTATTCACCGCCACCGTGTCGCTTATCGGCTCCTCACGTAACCAGAAGGCATCCGTCGCCGCGCTGCATTGACCCGGCTCATCAACATCTACCAAGTAGAGGTAATCATTCTCCTGATTCATAACCCACAGATTGCATTCTTCGTCGAACTCGATGCCCGCGCCCGCGTAGGAGGAATCACCGGGGAACTCGATCAAGCGCAGTGAATCGCCAGTGAGCGGATCGACTTGATAAAGCTCCGATTCAGAGTCATTAGTTGCTACATACAGATAGCCCGAACCGTGCCAAGCCAAACCGGAGATGTACCCGAAGTAGTTTTGATCCAAAATTTCCCCCGGCTCATTCCAATCTAGCCCCGCGACGTGATAGATGACATCATCGTTCCAACCGCCAATGTAAAAAGTATCGGTATCGTAATCGTAAGCGACGCCGCGCTGTGAATATTCAGTCCAGATAGAGTTACAAATTATCTCCTCCACCGCGCCATCGGGAGTGGAGATGCCATACAAACAGTTATCACCCCCGACGTTCACCTGCCACAAGAGATCGTGATTTTCGTCCCAAGCCATGTCCGCCGCCCATTCCTCCGACCAAGTATTATAGATAACCTCGCCGGTGGGCGCGCCATCTTCGGTGAATTGCACGTTCTCGTTGACCTCGTTGTCACCAACCCACAGGGTATCGACCTCGAAGCCAACGCCCCAGGGTCTCCCCACATCAGGCTCAAACGAGGAGATTATATCGCCCGCGGTGGTGGGAATTACATCATTGGTATTCTCTGTATCATTGTCAGATTCGACGAACTGCCCGCGCGTCGAGCGCGCGTTGGGATCGTACCGCGCCGTAGGCTCGCGGCGATTCGGTACAAGGTTCGTCTCACTCTTCTTTTGCACAATGGCGACTGGGCGATACCCCCGCTCTCCATCACTCAACACATAGGAAAGAGAGTAGTTGCCAATGTTGGAGATAATCAAATTTCGCGTGATCATTTCCCCCATGTTTACCGTCTCGGTAAAGGCTGCGGGACTCAGTTCTATGCGCGGGGATAGTTGGTACAACTGAAAATCGCGTACTCTAGCATCTCCAGTCTCAAGGGTTACGCTTGTGGTCTCACTCATGTACCCTGACGCCGAAGCGGTTAGGTAGTATTCGCCGGGCAGTAAAACTCGCGCATACATGCCCGCGTACTCATCGGTGACGAAGGAGCCTGTCTGTGTACCGGTGAGGCTGATAGTTGCCGCGAGCGGATCTCCAGTATCCGCCGCGGTGACGGTGCCGCGCAGCACGGCAATATCCCTGTTGGGCAAAACCGTCAAGACGATGGGGACATCAACGTGCGGGAGACGAGGAGCATTGCTGGTTATATGCAGCACCGCGTCGTACATTCCCGCGTCGATATTCGTGGCATCGCTCAAAATTGTTATCTCCGCCGCGCGGCCGTCTGGGATAGTGCCCGCGGCTGGAGAAACATTCAGGTAATCCGAATCATAGATCTGCAATTCGTACTCCAACTCCGCCGAGCCGCTGTTGCTGATGATCATGCTGTGATGCCCGAACGCGCCGCGCAGTACTTCCATATTCAGTACTGCGGTGGACAATTCGAGCACCGGCGCGCTCAAGGTGAAATCTTGTCGAGTGAATTCATACGCGTTGATCTGAATGTTCGCGACGCTCTGTGCGCTCAAATCAGGCAGCGACGCGGTCACGGTGTAAGAACCCGGCACCAGAGGCATGTCATAGTACCCATCGGCATCGCTAAAGGCTCGCACTCCGTCGGTAGTGGTGATGACCGCGCCGGGGATGGGTTCGTTCGTGTTGGTTTCGCGCACTTGCCCCATCAGCGCGCCGTGGGGGCTGCACGCATCGAACAGGGAGAAAGCCTTCTCTATGACTGCCGCGCGCGTCGTGGCGGTGCCCGCGCCCTCCAGACCGAAGGCGAGATAAATCACTTTATAGCTGTCTGTATTGGCAAAGACGCCGCCACACTCGCCGGTTTCATAGTCAAAAGTGCTGCTCGCTTGCTCGTCCGCAGGGGCGATCGAACTTGGAAAAGCCTGATTCCCCGCGCTGGCATCGTCGTTCAGCACGAAATCTATCGCCGCGAATTCCCCCTGCCCGAGCATTTGGTACTCGTACATCTCGTCTTGTAAGAATTCGGTATGAAGATAGTCGGCGTAGAACGCGGTTGATCCAATGTCGTAGCCGATGTCCTGCCCACTCAGAAAGAGATCGCCGCCACCGTCGAGGTATTCGGCAAGCGCGGTTTGATCAGCGGGCAGCAGGGTATCATCATACTCGTCGCCAGTGAACCAGACGACGCGATTATACATTCCCAATGCCTCTATGTTTGGGCTACCGCGCTCTGCTACTTCCCAATAGTCATAATTGATATTGTTCGTCTCCAATGCCGCGCGGTAGTACTCCTCGTACGGAGCACCAGCATCGTCATCCACCAGCAAGGTACAGATATCCTGTCGCGCTAAGGCAAAATCCACCGCAGCGGTCGT
>CAZSIG010000005.1:0-7649 GCA_964606195.1 uncultured Anaerolineales bacterium | reverse complement strand
TGCGCCCATAGCCGAAGGTATTGTTGGGAATTTCCGAGCCGGAGACGCCGCCACATTGCTGCGAAGTGGTCAACGGCACCGCGCTCTCGCTGATAACGCGCTTGGTCAGTTCGACATTACCGATTAAATCGGGATTCGCTGACCAGACCAGCGCGACCAATCCCGCGACGTGCGGCGCTGCCATAGAAGTACCGCTCATGGTACGATAGCTGCCGCCGCGATTGGCTGAATATATCGATTCGCCCGGCGCGGATACGTCGGGCTTGATACCGCCATCGGGCGCGGACGACGGCCCGCGACTGGAGAAGCCCGAAATGCCATCTGAGGAATTGGTTGAGCCTACTCCGGTGACGTTCGGATAATCTCCCGGGCTGCTGACCGTGCCGCAACTTGAGCCGCTGTTACCGCCGGAGAAAACCGGGTAGATACCGGCAGCCAGCCAGACATCTACAGTCGCGGTTAGCCAGGAATTGTAGGTGCCCCCTACATCCTCGCCCCACGAGTTGCTGATGATGTGCGGTCGCCGCGTCGGATCGCCGTTTCCCGACGCGGGGGAGACGCCAATCGGTGTGGGGGCGAGGAGCCACTGCGCCGCGAGGAGCAATTCATCCTCTGTGGCGTCATCATTGGCGAAACCCCGCGCCGCGATCCACTGCGCGGCGGGCGCCACGCCGATGCGCTGGCGATTGTCCGGATTGACCGCGACGTTGTCACCGATCATAGTTCCTATGGTATGGCTACCGTGATCGTGCCAATCGCCCGGGGCGTCCAATTCACCGCGTACATCGTACCAATTGTAGTCGTGGGAATATTCGCCATTGCCGAGATAACCGCGATATTGCGCCCGCAGCGCCTCGTGGTCGTAATCAACGCCGGTATCGATATTGGCGACCACGATCCCCGCGCCGGTTATCCCGTCTGTCCAGACATTCGGGGCATTTATTTGCGAGACGCCCCAGGCAATATTATCGAGGAGCGCCGCGGAGCTGTCTGTAGATATTTCTTTATCATCTATAGGACGCGGCAGGGAAACGCGATGGATATATTCTACGCGGTCAACCTCCTCATGTTCGATGACTCGCGCGAGCGTGGCGCGGTCAGACGTGACTTTGATCGCATTGATTATCCAAAGTGGCTCGTGAGGTGTATCCCCCAAATCGCGCCGTAATTTGGCTTGGGTGCGATCAGCTACACTGGTGAGCGTGTCATATACGTATCTCCCGCGCTCCTGCCAATCGGAGATATGGTATGCCGCGCTCAAATCCCCCTCTTCTTTCAAACGCACTAAATAACTAGCTTTACCATCCGCACTTTTGGACATTTCGTCGAGCACTCGTGCATCTACTTGCCCACCAACGGTGGGGGCAGAGCGCGGAGACGCGGCGAAAATATGGGGTGGTAACAGCGAAACCATCAACGACACTAGCAAAACGATCGACGTAAACTTCTTGTTCTTCATGTATTGGCCTCCTTAGAACCTATCTTGTTTATATTTGTAATTACTCAGCAATTCGCAGTAAATTGACGGTGCCGCGGCGTCGCGTTCAATAGGGCGCGGTATCAGCGCAATGTCACGCAACTACAACCTTAGATTCACCGCAAAGCGAATAATTACATTTTATCCTGAACTTACTTAACTTGTTTTTAATATACCAATATATTATGGCAATTCTATGTTAATAATCGCAAGAAAATATGAAGTTTTTAGTAGTATATGTGTCCATTGAAAAGAGAGGAACAATCGGTGAACTAAGTTAATTTAGGGTGTATTCAATTGAGTTCATACGCGGTCATAGGATGTCAAAATCAATAAAAATGTGTCGCGAATGTAGTACAAGCCCCGCCGATAGGGCATAGAGAGTCTCTAAATAAAACCGCGTCGTTAAACTTCTCTTATATTTGTATTTTTAATAATACGCGTTGTATTATACAACAGTCTGTCCTGCCCCTGAATTTGAGTAGCGGTAGAGAAGTAAATGATAGAGAAAAGTAATACAAGAGTTTAACCACAAAGGACACCAAGAACACGAAGGAGTTGTCTAACAATAGTAGTCATACGCGGTCAAAAACCATCATGCGGAGCGGGAACTACCTTAGTGTTCTTAGTGGTTAAATAATTATCATTTTGACTATCACTTACTATTTAACCATTAGAGTTGTTCCCTAATAAGCTGGGCAGAAAATAGGACGCGGATTTTCGCGGATTCACGCGGATAAATGGCTTAAATCCTGAAAATCCGCGTGAATCCGCGTCCTTCATAATTGCTTACCCGTTCAAAATTTTATTGGGGAACAAGTCTATTACTTGAATTTGTAATAGAAGTGTATAGTAACATAGGCGTCAAATAAAGCAAAAAGAGCGCCTCACAAATTCGCGAGTATTGGTAAGTGATAGGCAAAGGCAACACGATAAATTAACCCATTAAGAACGTAGCTATTGCCCAGCTCCCCGCGAGCTTGAAGCTCGCGGGGAGCCAAAATCCCTCTTAGCATTTTTTCCCCATTCGTGTTAGAATCCTCGCCGTGAAAAACTTAACTCGCTATACACTGCTAATCATAATTCTACTCTCGTTCGGCTTGCGGCTCTATCGTATTGATGCGCAAAGCCTGTGGAACGACGAAGGCACCAGCATCGTCCTCGCAGGGCGCAGCCTCGCGGCGATCACACACGGCGCGGCACACGACATTCATCCCCCATTTTACTACTACATCTTGCATTACTGGCTGCTGCTCGCGGGCACGAGCGAATTCGCGGCGCGGTCGCTCTCCGCGTTCAGCGGGACGCTGTTAGTAGTGCTCACGTTTATCTTGGCGCGAAAGATCATTTCTCATCACAATTCTATCTTCACAAAAGGAAATAACCATTTCCTCTCATTTCTCGCCGCGCTACTCGTTGCTATCTCCCCATTTCACATCTACTACTCACAGGAAGTTCGCACTTATATCTTTACCGCGCTGCTCGGCGGATTATCTGTCTATTTTTTCACTAGGTTATTAGCCGCGATAGAACACTCGAACGATAAAACTCTGATTATGCGCCGCGCCGCGCCCTATCTGTTATCATCGATCGCCCTGATTTACACACACTACTTCGCGGCCACCATCATCTTCGTCGAGAACGCCGTAGTCGCGCTATCACAGATCCCCTACATAAGAAAAAACTTTCGGCGCGTCGCGCGCGTCTTCGTAACTTGGTCGATATCACAGCTAATTATCATCGCCGCCTACGTTCCCTGGCTGCGCGCCGCGCAAAACTTACGCACTTGGCCTGCCATCAGCGAACCGCAGTCGCTGTTCACGCTCTCACAAAAATTGCTGATCGTTTTTAGTTTGGGATTGTCTATTCCCCCGAATAGCAATTGGCTCGCGTGGGGTTTCGCCGCGCTGCTGCTAATCGGCATCATAATCGCGCTGCGCCATCTGCGCTTCACGCACTGCGCGCTGCTCATCACCTACCTGTTCATTCCAATCCTCACCATGTACGCGCTGTCACTCAACCGCCCGATGTACAATCCGAAATTCCTGCTCCTAACCACGCCGCCGTTCTACATTCTCACAGCATACGGCGCGGTGGGCATAGGCAAGTTCACAAGCTCACCGCTCAGCAAACTCATCAGCCTCGCGCTCATCGGCTACTGCCTGATAGCGAGCGGTTACTCTCTGCACAACTACTACTACAACTCCATTTACGCGCGTGATGATTATCGCGCCATTACTGAATATATCACTGCCACCGCGCACCCCGATGACGCGATACTCATCAACGCGCCGGGGCAGCAGGAGGTATTTCGGTATTACTATCGCGGCGATCTCGCGATCTATCCGCTGCCGCAGCACCGCCCGTTACAAGAGAAAATCACGCGGCGAACGCTGGAGCGTATCATCGCGAAGCACCAACGCATCTACGCGGTGCTCTGGGCGACCGATGAGAGCGATCCGCAGCGGTTCATTGAAGGTTGGTTAGATGATCACGCCTACAAGGCGCGTGATCGCTGGTATGGCAACGTGCGCCTCGCGATCTACGCCGCCGCGACTGCTGAGGCACAGCAACACGCGCTCGACGTAACCTTCGGCGAACGAATCAGGTTGCGCGGTTACAGCTTATCCCCCTCCACGGGACAGTTGAGCGCGGGAGAGATATTGCAACTCACTTTGTTCTGGCAGGCGACCGCGCCGCTTGACGAACGTTACAAGATCTTCGTTCACATTCTCGATCAGCACAATCACATCGTCGGGCAGCACGACGCGGAGCCGGGCGGCGGAGCGCGCTTGACTACCCTCTGGCAGCCGAGCGAAGTAGTCACCGATAATCATGGCGTGCTCATTCTCCCTGCGACGCCGCCGGGAACTCATCGTATCAAGGTCGGGCTATATAGTTTGGAAAACGGTACGCGCCTGCCGGTTGAGGATACGGGAAAAGACTACGTTATCCTGAAACCGATCGAGATCGCGGCGAGTCACGGTGATGATGCTCAAGAGATACTTACCGCGCTGAACATTCAATACTCGCAGGACGAAAACTTCGACGCGCTGACACTGCGCGGTTATGACCAGTATAAACTGGGCTACGACCATGACCGCGCCGCGCCGTTGCACGCGGGAGACATCCTACACCTGACGTTGTACTGGCAAGCTGTAGAGAAGCCCGCCGCTGATCCCGCGTTGCGACTGCAACTACACAAGGATAAAAACGCCATCACGAAGTGGGATACCACGATTACCGAAGGACAATATCCCCCCACCGCGTGGCAAGCGGGCGAGATAGTGCGCGACCAACATCACCTGCCGCTGCCCACAGACTTGTCCCCCGGTCAATATCACCTCACCTTGAGACTAGATGACTCCGCGCCGTTAAAACTCGCGCCGTTTCGCATAAATTGACGTAAAACGTGAAACGTAATGCGTAAAACGTGAGAGCAAACAAGCTACGCGAGGTGTTATGCACCAGGACTTACGCAGACCACATGGTGATTAACCGCAGAGAACGCAGCGGACGCGGAGAAGATTAAAGAGGAGGGGTTTTTAACGGGCATACGCGGACAAAAGCGCTCATCAAAATTCATATTCACAGCGCGACAAGAAACTATCCAGAAGACTCCGCACTCTCTGCGTCCTCTGCAATTTTGAAACTGCATAAGGGCTGATGCACACTACGTTTCACGTTTCACGTCTCACGTTTTACGCATTACGTTTCACGCCCTATCCTCTAACGAAATTCTAACACTTCTCCAATATTATTCTAACGTTTTTGGGTTAGGATACATATTGATAAATATTACGTTATTACCGCGCCGCGAGTGATGCGGCGCGATATTCTAAATTGGAGGAAAAGATGAGTGAACAAACTTTTGAATTTCGAGCGGAAATAAGGCAGTTATTGAACATTCTAGTACATTCTTTGTACAAAGAGCGCGAGATATTCTTGCGCGAGCTGGTGTCCAACGCGTCGGACGCCCTGGCGCAGATACAGTTCGAGATGTTGACCAATGAGAATGTGTTCGAGCCGGACGCGCCATTGGAGATTCATGTCGATTTCGATGAGGAAGCGAAGACCCTCACAGTGTCCGATTCGGGCATCGGAATGACGCGCGATGAACTGATCACCAATCTCGGCACCATCGCCCACTCCGGCGCCGCGGCGTTTTTGAAATCTGTCGAAGAGGGGCAGAAGGTAGACGTAGACCTCATCGGGCAGTTCGGCGTCGGTTTCTACTCCGTCTTTATGGTCGCGGAGGAGGTCGTCGTTACCTCGCGGTCTTATAAGCCAGACGCGGAGGCGCACGCGTGGCGCTGTAGCGGCGCGGGAACTTACCGCGTCGAGCCTGCCGAGCGCGAGCATCGCGGTACTACGGTGGAAGTTAAGTTGAAAGAGGACGCTGACGAATTTGCCAATAAATATCGCCTTGAGCAGATTGTCAAACGTTATTCCGATTTCGTCTCTTTCCCCGTATTCGTAAAAGATGAACAGGCGAACCAGCAAACCGCGCTTTGGCGGCAGCGCCCGAACGAGGTCAGCGATGAGCAATACGCGGAGTTCTACAAACATGTCACCCACGATTTTCAAGACCCGTTAGTGCACACGCACCTCGCGGTTGATTCTCCTGTACAGATTTACAGTATTTTGTATATCCCCTCACAATCAGAACGCGGTTTCTTGGCGCTGAAGAGCGACTTTGGACTTCGCCTCTACTCGCACAAGGTCTTGATCGACGAGCACAACAAAGATATGTTGCCCGAATATCTCCGTTTCGTGGAGGGCGTGGTCGATTCCGATGACATTCCCCTGAACGTCTCGCGCGAGACGGTGCAATCCAACGCGGTGATGCGCACGATTCAGAAAAATCTGGTACGCAAGGTATTAAACGCGCTGGATGATCTCGCAAATGAGGATAAGGAAAAATACACCCAGTTTTGGAGAGAATTTGCTGGCTACATTAAAGAGGGTGTAGCAACCGATTTTGCCCACCGCGATAAATTGACAGCGCTACTGCGCTTCCATTCCTCGAAATATTCGGGGCAGGATGAGTGGACATCGCTGCCCGAATACGTGGCGCGAATGCCCGAAAATCAGGAACATATCTACTACATCTTCGGCGAAGACCTGAGTTCGATCAGCCACAGTCCACACCTGGATCCATTCAAGAAACGCGACATTGAGGTGTTGTACCTTACCGAGCCGATCGACAGCTTCATGATGATGAACATGCGCGAATTTGAGGATAAAACGTTGAAGAACATCAGCGAAGCAGGAGTGAAGTTGCCCAAAGAGGAGGGCGCGGAAGAGGAAGTGGAACTGTTGGCGGAACCCGATTTCAACCGCGTCGTCGGGCGATTCGTGAAAGTGCTGGGAGACCGCGTGAGTCAGGTGCGCGAATCTAAGAGCCTGACCGGCAGCCCCTGCCGCTTGGCAACTCCCGAAGATGCAGCGGGCGCGGATATGCAGCGCGTGTACAAAATGCTCAAGCAGGACATGCCCGAAATCAAGCGCGTTCTGGAACTAAATCGCAATCACCCGATTATCGGCAATCTGGCGCGGTTGATGACGGAGCAGTCCGACGCGCCGGTTGTTGACCAGAGCATCGAACAGCTTTACGAAAGCGCGTTGTTGCTGGAAGGTATTCACCCTAATCCGGCGGATATGGTGCCGCGCATTCAGGAGTTGATAGAGGAAGCTACGCGGTAGAATAAGGAATGAGGAATAAATAACTTTCACATTTCTAATCACTATCGCGCAGATGGATTGTGGTCAAAGTCGCGGTAAAACGGTTAATAGCGAGCATGCGCCGCCATTAGTAGCTAAGCGCACCCATAAAGGGTGCGCCTACGATGTAGCCGCAGGCTTCACGCCTGCGCTGAACAGGCAGATGCAGAACTTATTTATTTCGCGATCCTAAACGAAGGAAAGCCCCGCTGATTTTTAAATCAGCAGGGCTTTTCATTTTTAGAGGTAGGACTTACGCAAAACCGCACTATAACTAACCGCAGAGAGCACAGAGAACGCGGAGATTTACGGGAAAGATTTTTTGTATCTGTCATACCCAGTCATAAGTATTCATTAAAAGCCACGCTCGCGGCGCGATAGACAACTATCCATAAAACTCGGCGCCCTCCGCGCCCTCGGCAGTAAAATTATTCTGAATTTGCGTAAG
>CAZSIG010000004.1:23650-25188 GCA_964606195.1 uncultured Anaerolineales bacterium | reverse complement strand
ACTTAGCTTGCACCAGATTGAAACGCGCAAGTTATTTAATTCTCATTCCTAAGCCCCGCGCGTCCTACTCCCCCGGCAAAATCATCTGCCGCCAGATGATCTCGGTGATGTCCATAATTTGCAATTGGCGATTTCGCAACTTGCTCCGCGTCTGCTGAAACTGCATCAAACACGCAGGGCAAGAGGTCATCAACACATTCGCGCCTGTCCCTAGAGCCTCGCGAAACCGTTCCACTCCGGCGGCGTCGGCGATGTCCGCGTAATCATAGCGAATCAAGCCACCCGCGCCGCAGCAATAGGCATTGCCGCGATTGCGCGGCATCTCCTTGAGCGCCACGCCGGGGATGTGTTTGAGCAGAGTGCGCGGCGGCTCGTAGATGTCCAGCCAGCGTCCCAGCGTACAGGAATCGTGATATGTCACCGCGATTTTGGGCGAAATCGGCTTGAATCTCAATTCTCCCTGCTCCGCGAGATACGCGATTAGCTCCAGAATGTGCATCGGCTCGAACGGCAGTGTCTTGCCCAAGAGCCGCGGCGCGTCGTGCTTGAAGGTTTTGAGACAGCCCGGACAGTTGAACACCACCCGCTTGACGCCCAATTTTTCGTACTGCGCGATGGTATGCTCCAACGCCTCTCGCGCCTTGTCCATCTGCCCCGCTTCCACGTAGGGATGCCCACAACACCACTCGTCGCCCAAGACGGTGTAATCGACGCCCAAGCGGTCTAGCGTACCCGCTGTATCGACCGACATATTAGGGCGCACGTAAGCCGCGGTGCAGCCGACGAAGAAGGCGGTCTCCGCGCATTTATCCACGCGGCTCTTGTCGCTCAACCAGGATAGCCGCTCCGCGTGCGCCGCCTGATAGACGTTGTGCAGTTCATCTAGCCCGCCTTCGCCCTCCAGCCCCTGTTTGAAATTCGCGGGGATCAGCCCCAACGCGGCTAAATCCTCTTTCAGCGCGGCGAACATCGCGGTGGTATCGAGATATTTGAAGCAGTCTTGCGCACAGGCGCGGCACTCCGTGCAGGCGTAGACGCGCGCCGCGATGTCCGCGTCATACTCTATTTGTCCATCGACCAACGCGCGAGCGATGTTGAATTTACCGCGCGAGGAGTAGGACTCGAACGTGCCGCCCTGAAACGCGGGGCATTTCGCCGCCAATCCCAATGTCGCGAAATCCAGACACTGCCCACAGCGGTTGCATTGATAGATGATGTTTTTTAGTTCGTCAATTTTGCGCTTCTGCAGTTTATTATTTGCCATGACTGACCTCCGGTTCCAGATACATGACGCCCGGATTGAGGATGAAATTCGGGTCTAGGGTGCGCTTGAGCAGTTTCATCAACTCAAATCCCGCGCCTAGTTTAGTCATGACCTCCGGCGCGATAGCTTGCAGTATGCCGCCCGGCGACATATATCGACGGCACAGCTCATCGGTGTAGCGCGACCGCAGCGCCAAGCCATATTTCCAAGCCTCCTCATCAAGTTCGGGATAAAGCGTATCAATCCAGATAAACGCGGCGTTTTTCGAGAAATA
>CAZSIG010000004.1:6792-23550 GCA_964606195.1 uncultured Anaerolineales bacterium | reverse complement strand
CAAGTTCGGGATAAAGCGTATCAATCCAGATAAACGCGGCGTTTTTCGAGAAATAGACATCGTTACACTTGATACGAATATCGTATTTCTCGAACTCCGCCGCGTGGTCAATTGTGTCTTGCCGCAGGTACGCGATGGCATCTTTGATATTCTCCGTCGGCATGAACCCCGCGACCTCCGGGCACATGAAGGGGCGATTGCCGTAGTAATGATCTGGCGGTGTATTGCGCAGCCAGGAATACATATGCTCCGTCCAATACAACCGCGTGGCATTGCTGTCGAGGGGATGCCCGCCGAACGCCTCGCAGACCGCCTGCGCGACGCGAATACGCTCCTGCGCCGCGGGGCGCGAGTCGCGCACGACGATGTGCAAAAACGCGTCGTGGTGCTCGTAATCCTGCGGCTTGGGACCCGCGAACAGCCCCACTAAGTGCGTCGCCGCGTCCTGTTTCTGCATCGCCTGCGCCGCGTCTACCGCCTGTTCGTAGTGGTCGAAACCGTAGAAGGCAAACTCCTCCGCGGCAGGAACGCGACGAATCCGAAAATAAACTTTGGTGATAATCCCGTACACGCCGTAGGAGCCGATAAACAAGCCGGTCAAGTCGGGACCGTTGGCGTAACGCTCGAAGTGCAGATGACCGGCAGCCTCGTTCGCGCCGCTGCCGGTGTTCAAAATCGTGCCATCGGGTAGCACGACCTCCAAGCCGATGACGTGCTCGCCGGTCATGCCGTACTCCGCGAGACCGTGCGGCACCGCGTTGTACGCCACCGAGCCGCCGATGGAGCAGGAGAACATGCCGCCCGGACCCGGCACGCCCAGTTCCCAGCCCAGCTTGTTCAGTTCGACATCGACGGCGTGCCAGACCGCGCCGGGTTGCACTACCACCATTTTGTTTTTCGTATCTATTTTCTCAATCTCGTTCATCAAATCCAGTGCCATCAGGATACAGCCCTTTTGAATGCCGTTCCCGATGAAGGTGGTCGAGCGACCCCAGATGAAAATGGGAATGCGATGTTCGTTCGCGATTTTGACGATTTCCGCCACCTCCGCCGCGGTTTCGGGGCGCACGATGTAATCGGGAACGCCGCCGGGGCTGGGTCCGCAATCTCGCGTGTAGCAGATGCGGTCAACCATCTTGTCAGAGACGCGTTTTTCGCCGCATACTCCGACTAATTGTATGAATAGTTCGTTCATAAAAAACTCCTTATGTGTGAAACGTGATGCGTAAAACGTAAAGACGTGATGCGTGAAGCGTATCGCGTAATTTACTTACCTTCTTCACTCTTTACTCCGCTCGTATAGCTTGGTGCCCCACTCCTGCGCCAGATCCAAAATCTCAGCCTCATTCATCGTGAGCAGTTCGCGGTCGCGCATGATGATCTGCCCATTGATGATCGTGGTCTGCACGTCCGCGCCTTTAGCACAGTAAACTAGGCTGTTGATAATATCGTGCACCGGCGTCAAATGCGGGCGGCGTAGGTTCACAAGCGCGATGTCGGCTAACCTGCCGGGGTCGAGCGTCCCCGCGTCGATGTGGCAAGCCTGCGCCGCGTTCTCCGTCGCCATTCTAAACACATCCGCCGCGGAAATCACCGCGGGGTCTTCCGCCGCGACCTTCTGCAACAGCGCGCCGCAGCGCATCTCCTCGAACATATCGAGTGTGTCGTTCGAGGCGCAGCCGTCGTTCGCCAGCGCGATTGGAATCCCCATCCGCAGCATTTTAGCCACCGGCGCGATGCCGCTGCCCAGCTTCATGTTGCTCTTGGGATTATAAATCACAATCACCCCGCGCTCTTTCAGTAATGCTAACTCCGCCTTGTCTAGGTGAACGCAATGCACCGCGGTCAGGCGGTCGTCCACCAAACCGAGACTATCGAGATAACGCAGCGGGGTGGTAGCGAAACGCCGCGCAATCTCCGCCACCTCATACCGCGTCTCTGCCACATGAATTTGCAGGTTTATCCCCAAATCATCGCGCTGGGCGCGCGTCCATTCCAGCAGCTCTGGACTGGCTAAAAAGGGCGTTGAGGGGGCAAGCACCATCTGTACGCGGGGACTGCCTATAGGGGTATTGTGCCAGCGTTTTATGTAGTCAATCGCTTCGCGGCGGCTGATTTCAGGGGCGCGGCGCAGTTCCTCCGGTATCAAGTCAGCCAGAGTCACCGCGCCGACGCCGCGAAAGCCGATGTCGAGCCACGCCTGATACACCGCGTTCATCGTCATATCCATGTTGACGCAGCAGGTCGTGCCGCATTTGATCATCTCCAGCGCGGCAGCGAGCGACCACGCGTAACCCATGCGCTCATCACTCGCGTACCAGTGATCTTGGTGAATCACGTCCGCCGCGGGGTAGAGCACGCGCTCAATCCACTCGATTAGGGGCACATCATCGTTCAGCCCCTTCAGGAAATTCTGATACAGGTGCGTATGCGCGTTGATGAGACCGGGAATCACCGCGCAGTTAGTCGCGTCGATTACGTCCCAATCGGGGCGCGGCGCGTATCGCCCAATGCCGGTAATGCGCTCATTTTCAATCAAGACATCGGTGTCTCGTGCCACGCGCGCCGCGTCGCGGACGACGTAAGCCGCGTTGCGAATTAAAATCGTCATGCTCGTAACCGCGCACCCTCCGTGTCGTACAACGGGCGCTCGTTCACTTGCGCGGGATGGCTGCTGCCCTCCTTATCGCGAATCTCCACTTCCACGCCAGGCGCGGCGAGCGCGGTGGGGACATATCCCAGCGCGAGAGCCTTACCCAGCGCGTAGCCGAACGCCGCGCTCGTCACCGTGCCAACCTGTTTACCATCCTTGAGTATCGCGTCGCCGACGGTGGGCACGTAGCCATCTTCGATAATCAATGACGTCAATTTGTCCGCGAATCCCGCGTCTTTCCGTCGCATCAGCGCGGCGCGCCCGATGAAGTCTCCTTTGTCCAGCTTGACCGTCCAGCCCAAGCCGACCTCGTAGGGCGTTCTGCCGCCCGCGAAGTCGAAGCGCATGATGTAGCCCTTCTCCATGCGCAGGCTGAACGCGGCGATCATGCCGCACAACGCCAAATCGTACTTCGCGCCCGCGCCGGTCACCGCCTCCCAAAAATCGTGGGCATGTTCCGCGGGGATGAGAATTTCATATCCCAGTTCGCCGGTGTAGCCGGTACGCGAGATTAGGGCGCGAATACCGGCAACCTGCGCGGGCATCGCCCACATGTACTTCAAGTTACCTAAGTCCGCGTCGGTCAATTCGCCCAACAACTCTCGCGATTTCGGTCCCTGAATCGCCAGCAATCCCGAACCTGATGAGACATCGGTCACGACCGCGTTCATGCCGCTGCCATGTTTCAACAGCAGTTCGTACTCCGGGCGGGCGTTGGCGGCGTTGCTGCCCCACGCGGTCATCAGCAGGTAATGTTCTTCGCCCAAACGGTAAACGGTGATGTCGGACATCATGCCGCCATCCTCGTTCAGAATTGAGGTATAGATGACGCGGTTTACGGGCATCTTGGCGGCGTCGTTGACGATTAGCTTCTGCACGAGCGCCAGCGCGTCAGAGCCTTGCACCTCAAACTCGCCGGTCGTGGACCAATCGAACAGCCCGACGCGTTCGCGCACCGCCAGGTGTTCTTCTTGTGCGGAAGTGAACGAGTTCGGTACTTCCCAACCCTGTACGCCGACGAGTTCGGGGTTCTGCGCGGCAATATCACAAAAGAATGGGGATCTTTTCATACTTTGCTCTCCTATTTTGAGTGAAATTCAGATAAACCACAGAGACACGGAGGGCACAAAGTTTTTCTCAGTGTTCTCAGTGTCTTTGTGGTTATATGTATTTACAATCGGCTAAAACGCGGCGGGGGTAATCGCGGATATTAGGATCGTCTCTTCTTCGCCTACCGCTTTCATTGCCTGCAACCGCGTCCCTTCGATGTAGACGCTATCTCCGGCTTCCAATGTGTATTCTTCATCACCGATTTGCACGTAGAGTTTGCCCTGTAGTACTAGAATACATTCCTCAGTCGGTTGGACGATCGGGCGCATCACATTTTCTCGCGCCTTTTCGATGCCGTTCTCTGTAGGCTGAATGTACGCCATGAACATTTCCAGTTGACGATTGAGATCGGGGGTAAGCAATTCGTAGGTTACGTTGGTGTTGGGTAGCAAGAGTTTCTTGCGCTGATCTTTTCGGACTACCGGATTGGTACCATCGTCCTCCGCCAAGAAGTACAATATCGGCACCGCGAGGGCCTCGGCGATCTTGCGCAGCGACTTGATAGAGGGGTCCGCGAGGTCGCGCTCTATTTGGCTGAGGAACCCCGCGGTGAGTTCAACCTTATCGGCAAGATCGCGCAGGCTCATATTTAGCTCGTTGCGCCGGGTACGAATACGTTCTCCTATCATTTCAATACCATCCTTTCCCTAAGTATAATATACGTACCGCGTAGCCTTAAAGGGGATACTGATATACACAGATTTCCACTGACACATGGCATGGCAGAAAAAATCGGGGATCTTTGGGATTTCGAGTGGTTACAAGAAAAAATCTGCCACTGATTTCACGAATTTCCACTAATTTTTTGCTTATTCGCGCCAATTAGTGCAATTGGTGGCAAAAAACAAACCGAGTGTTAAGCCGACCCCGCGAATTCCCAAAGAGCCAAAATCGGTGTTCAACGAAGCCATCATTCGCGCAATACTTTTAGCCAGTCTGCCACCGCGACCCCCGGCGTCTCTATTTCGTGGTCGGCATAGAACTGCGCGATGATGGTTTCAAGCTGCTCGATAGCCGTTCCCTCTAATCTTGCTTCCAACTCGGTTATCGCGCCGCGGGGATAGCAGAAGAAATCGCCAGTTAATGAAACAGAGTGTAGGCAGTTTTCTTTGATTTCGAGCGTGGCGCGCAGCAATCCTCCCGGTGCTTTATGCACGCGGCGGACGATGTTCACGCCGGTGGCAATTTTTACGGCGCGGTCGCGCTGCCGCTTGCCCTTTTTATATAACCACTCCTCACTGAGAAAACGCGGCTTCAACTCCGCGATTTCGTCATCGACCGTCTGCGGCAATTCAGCAGGCTCTAGTTCCCCGAACAGTTTCGCGAAGCGGTGCACCAGCGGCGCGACCATCTCATTCCAAGTTAGCACTCGCCCTAACTCCCGCTTGAGCGTGGTCAGGTTCTCGCGCATACTCTGGAACAGCTTGTCGCGATATTTCTCGTCGGGCACGCGCAGCACGCGTGACATCGTCTGGTAGTCGAAATCGGCGATGAGGTTGCCGACCAAGATGATGTAATCATCGATTTCCGCCGCGCCGGTGCCGGAGATTTTGCGCCCATCTGCGGTAATTATATCATTAACCTCGCGATAGTGCGCCGGTACGCCCAAATCAGTATACGCCGCCGCGACCGGTTGTAACATCCGTTGATACAGCGCGGTTTTGTTTCCCCGCGCCAGTGGATGTGTCTTATGCAGCACGATTTGATAGAAGATTTGGTTGCCATCAAGGTATACCGCGCCGCCGCCCACCTCGCGCCGAAATATGGGGATGTTATGAGCGCGGCAAAAATCTACGTCAACCTCCTGTCCTAAGTCTTGGTGATAGCCGATGCAGACATAAGGTTCACGCGGAGCTAAGATGTTGATACCCTCGACGCCGACGCGCGGTTGCGCGTGGTATATCAGTTGTGATTCCAGCCAGGATACTTGTTTGAGGTGATACAGTTTCATTACCTGTTATACTTTTCACGTTCCACGGCGATGAACTCCGCGAATTCGGGGGTATTCGGCTTCATCAATTCATCCAACTCACTCAAATCGGCGGCTTCGATTTTAGCGAGCCAGCCCGCGCAGTAGGGAGCGTTATTTACCAGATCGCTCTCCCACTCGATTTCCTCGTTGACTTCGACGATTTTGCCGCTAATTGGTGCTTTGACTCTGCCGACCCATTTGCCCGATTCGAGCGACATGAACGCCTCGCCTTTGGCGACCGCGCGCCCGACGCGCGGTACTTCGATGTAGACGATCTCCTCCGCGAGTTCTTGTCCGAACTGCGACATGCCGATGGTTACGATGTTACCATCCACTTTAGCCCACACATGCTCTTTGTCGTAATACAGGTCATCGGGGAATTCGTATTTATCAATTGTTGTCATGTTATGCTCTCCTTAATAATTCAATGGGACACTGATTAACACAGATTTACACTGATTTTTTTGATTTTGTAGGCTAAACCGCGTTTCTCAGTAGGATTTACGCAAACAATATGGTAATTAACCGCAGAGAGCGCCGAGGGCGCGGAGCTTCTCTAAAGCGATAGTTTTACAATCGACATACGCGATCATAACAGCTCATTGAGGCTCTTTGGGAATTCGCGGGGTCAGCTTAACACGCGGTCTATTTTTTGCCACTAATTGCACTAATTGGCGCGAAAGGGGACAAAAAAACTTTGCGCTCTCCGCGTTCTCTGCGGTAAAAATACACCGAAGTTACGTAAGCCCTATAATATCAACTCTCTAAAAAGTGTTCGACCTCCGCGAAGCGAAACACGGGACCATCGGTGCAGATGAAAATGTCGCCCATGTTACACCGCCCGCATTTGCCGATGCCACATTTCATCTTTGCCTCTAGCGTGACCCAATTACGCGCCGCGGTAAACTCCAGTTTTTGCAGTGACAACATCACGAATTTAATCATCGTCGGTGGACCGCAGGTGATGCTTACGGAGTTCTGCGCGAATGGCGCAACCGCTTCGATTATTGTGGGAATGATCTATATCTATCCCCTCAAAGCAGCCGTAAGCTTTGCGCCTGTGCCAATAGATAGTAGCACAACTACGCGTTGTTGTCAAACCTGACTATACAAAGTATGATATTATCTAACATCACCGCGCCCATATACCCAAAATGCCCGACATCTTTTCGATGTCGGGCATTTTTCCCTATTCCTCCGCTACCCACTCCCGCAACCCTCGACTGCGGCGCGGGTGGCGCAGCTTATATAACGCTTTACGTTCAATCTGCCGAATACGTTCGCGCGTCAATCCAAACTTTTCTCCTACCTCTTCCAACGTATAAGTATGTCCGTCTTGCAAGCCATAGCGTAAGCGGATAATACGCGCCTCGCGCACTGAGAGGGTCACTAACGCCTCTTCCAATCTCTCGCGCAGGATATGCTGCGCCGCTTCATCCGCTGGGGAAAGGTTGTTATCATCCTCGATAAAATCTCCCAATTCGCTCTCTTCTTCCTCGCCGACCGGCGATTCGAGCGACAACAATCTCTGCGGAACGCGCAACATCCAACTCACTTTATCAGGCGGCATCCCCATCTCCGCAGCCAACTCTTCAACGCGGGCTTGACGACCCAATTCCTGTTCCAATCTTTGTGAGGTTTTTCGCAATCGGCGCAAGTGTTCGGTCATGTGTACCGGCAGACGAATGGTGCGACTATGCAATGCCAGCGACCGCGTGATTGCTTGGCGAATCCACCAGGTCGCGTAGGTGCTGAATTTGTATCCCTTGCGGTAATCGAACTTGCTGACCGCGCGCATCAATCCCAGATTGCCTTCCTGAATCAGATCAAGCAGTGGAATGCCCTGTCCACGGTAGTGCTTGGCTATACTGACAACTAATCGCGTATGAGTTTGAATCAGCCGCGCTCTCGCCTCGTTGCTCACCTCAACAGCTTTCTGAAGATACGCTCCTCTATCGGAATTGGTACCTTGATGTTTCAGTCTTCGCGTCGCGGACATACCCCACTCAATCTGTTTACCTAACAATATTTGCTCATCTGCCGTCAGTAGATTTCCCACAGATATTTCATGTAAGTATAGATCGATATTATCTAAAGTTGCAATGTCAAGTGCCTCGGGAATCTCATCCAACCCGCGCGGCTCCACCTCTTCTGTTTCCTGAAATCTTTTATTGCTCAGCGCGATCATTTGAGACATCTCTTCCGCGGTGAGCATATTCGCTTCTGCCAACTGATCCGAGTCATCATATTGGTCATCTTGTTCGCTCTCGTACAGAGGAATATGCGCCTCGCGTAGTTGCGTAAGCAAATCATCTAACTGTAACAGATTATGCTCTATATGCGGAAATGCGTTCAACAAGTCGTCGAACGTTAAGAAGCCCTGTTGCATACCCAACTGTAGCAATTTATCTTCCTTTGATAACTCCGCGAATGAGGAGGTAGCGGGAATGTATTCGTCAAGCATAATTCACTAGGTTTCCGTTTGATCAGGTTCAGATTTAAATAGCCTTCATACAGGACTTACGCAGACTATGTAGTGATTAATCGCCGAGCACGCCGTGGACGCGGAGAAGATAAAGAAAAGAATTTCGGCTCTACGCGGATTTGTGGGGTAGGGCAGGTTTCCATACCTGCCGTTGGGGGGGCTAATGATCTAGAACGGCGGCTAAGAAAGCCGCCCTACGGCGGCATTACGCACCGCGTGGTAGCGCGACTTATCATATCTCCCCCACAAATCTGTGTTGCCCCAGAATTTCTTAACGGTCATACGCGGTCATAAATCCTCATTGAAAAGCATAGTCACGGGGCACTCCAAGATCGTTTGGAAAAACTCCGCGTACTCCGCGCTCTCGGCAGTAAATCTTTTTGAATCTGCGTAAGTACTGTTCATACTCACTAATTTTGGGTTTAAAAGCAAAAGGGCGCAGAAGAATCTACGCCCCGTCACTTTATCAGCAATGGATACTGATGAATCAGACAAAAATTCTTTAGTACCGTCTCTCGCGTAGCTTGGCTGCCTTGCCCTGCCTACCGCGCAGATAGTAAAGTTTGGCGCGACGAACATGTCCATGCCTCAAAACTTCTACTTTTTCTACACGCGGTGAGTTGCTAAGAAAAGTACGCTCGACCCCGATCCCGTGCGCGGCGATGCGTCGAACAGTAAAGTTAGCGTTGGGACCTTTGCGAATTCGAATAACTACACCCTGAAACGGCTGAATTCTCTCGTTTTCCCCCTCTACGATGCGATAGTAAACCCTGACGGTATCTCCCGGTCGTAGTTGTGGGACATTATCACGTAACATCGACTTATTTACGGAACGTAATAGCTCGGACATTATGTATTCCCCTTTGCCTTCGGTTATTTCGAACGCGTATTGTGCAAGCCACAAGTACGCAAAGCGTGATTTTAACACAAAAGCACATATCCGTCAAATCGGTATACGCTACTCCGCGCAGTTGTGTTCAAACGCTTGCGCGTTACCGAATATAGTGTTATAATTTACGTCTCAATTATTTTTCGCTTTCCAAATTGAAGAAACATAATCGCAATGTGGCGCGTAAGCGTCTTTTTTTTGTTACCGAAAAAGAATGGAGGTCTCGTGATGATAAAAATTGGCATAGCCGGCGCGACCGGCTACACCGGACACGAATTAGTTCGTATTCTCCGTCGTCATCCTGACGCGAAAATCGTTTTCGCCACCTCCGAGACATACGCGGGACGGACTTTGTCTGAAGTATTCGCGAATATAGACGCTCTATCTTTGGTGTCTTTAGCCGACGCACCGCTGAGTACGGCTGATGTTGTGTTCCTGTGTCTACCTCACGCGAAATCGATGGAGGTCGTTCGCCGCGTCCGCGCCGTGGGTGTCCGCGCCATAGATCTCTCTGCCGATTTTCGACTGCGCGATGTGACGGTTTACGAGCGTTGGTACACTACACACACCGCGCCGGAGCTATTATCTGAAGCTGTGTATGGATTGGTGGAATTGCATCGTGACGAGATTCGCGGCGCGAAGTTGATCGCCAATCCCGGTTGCTACCCAACCGGCGTGATATTGGGCTTACATCCATTGGCGAAACATGCCGCGCTGGCTGAGGAACGCGTAATCATCGATGCTAAATCGAGCGTATCCGGCGCGGGACGCAAACTGCGGCTATCGAGCCACTTTGTCGAGGCGAACGAGAATATCTCGCCATATTCCATCGGCTACGCGCACCGTCATATC
The DNA here is from genome assembly GCA_964606195.1 of uncultured Anaerolineales bacterium. GTDB lineage: Bacteria > Chloroflexota > Anaerolineae > CAZSIG01 > CAZSIG01 > CAZSIG01. Next base: position 13,589 of record CAZSIG010000004.1, on the reverse strand, counting down.
AGCGAGATGGAACAAGAATTGCAGCCGGCAGCTCTGGAATTTATTTTCTCCCCCCATCTGCTACCCGTCAATCGCGGGATTCTGTCCACGATGTACGTAAAAATCAAATCGGAGTGGGATGAAGACCGCGTCCGCGCCTTGTACGAGGAGACATACCGCGCCGAACCGTTCGTTCACGTACTGCCCGCGGGCAAGCTTGCCAACTTACGCTATGTCGCCCACACCAATCGCTGTGTCATCTCGCTCACGCGCGTCGACGACGCGGGGAACATGATCATCTGCGCGGCGATCGACAATCTCATCAAAGGCGCGGCGGGGCAGGCAGTGCAGAACATGAACGTGATGTTCGATTTGCCGGAAACAACCGGACTGGTGCAATAGCGATTGTGCCCCGGTGTGTTATTCATATAACCTCACATCTAGGAGCTAAGATAAGTGCGAAGTATAGTGCTCAAAATCGGCGGCAACGATATTGATAATCCTGAATTTCTGCGCGAACTAGTCGACGCGGTGGCACAGATGCGTTCACCCAACCTCCATCCCATCATCGTTCATGGTGGGGGCAAGGAAATCGCGGCGCTGCAACAGCAACTGGGCTTGACGCCCGCCTTCGTGGAGGGGATGCGTGTCACCGACGCGAATTCGCTGCGCGTGGCGATTATGGTGTTGACCGGTCTAGTGAACAAACGGCTGGTGGCGCGGTTGGTCGCCGGAGGTATTCCCGCGCTTGGTTTGTGCGGAGTGGATGATGGGTTGATTCGCGTTGTGCGTATGGAATATTCCGCTGGTGATTTGGGGTTTGTGGGGGAGATTACCAAAGTCAACACGACGCGATTGACTCAACTGTTACAATTAGACCTCGTGCCGGTCATCGCGCCGATCTCGCTGGGCGAAGATGGACAGATTTACAACGTCAACGCGGACACCGCCGCGCAGGGCATCGCCGCGGCGATGTGCGCTTTCGAAATAGTTTTCATCAGCAATGTCCCCGGCGTGTTGCTTGACAACGAAGTCGCGCCGCGCTTGACTGCCGCAGAGGTACAAGACTTAATCGCGCGGGATGTTATAGTCGGCGGTATGGTGCCGAAAGTGCGCGGGGCGTTATCGGCAGTGGGGGCGGGAGTCGCCGCGGCGCGTATCACCGATCTGGCGGGGCTGCGCGCTGGTGGTGGCACAGTGCTCGTTAGCGAGTAGAAAATAGGACGCGGATTTTCGCGGATTGACGCGAATAAATAGCTTAAATTCTGTAGGATTTACGCAAGGAAGTTGCGCAAATCTTATCCTGAAAATCCGCGTGAATCCGCGTCCTATATAATTACTTTCCCGTTCAAAATCTTTATCTGGGAACAGCTTTCTTTGATGAAGCATCTCACTAATCACAAGGAGTATGAAAATGCAAAATATTATAGAACTAGAAAACGAATATGTACTACAGGTATACAAACGCGCCTCATTTGTAGTTGAACGCGGCGAAGGGATTTACGTGTACGACACCGCAGGCAATCGCTACGCTGATTGGATGGCAGGCATTGCCGTCAACGCGTTAGGTTACGGCGACGCGGAGGTGTTGGAGGCGATCACCGCGCAAAGTAAGAAGTTGGTGCATATCACCAATCTGTATCACACTATCCCCCACGCGAAGCTGGCGCAATTGTTGGTAGAACATAGTTTTGCCGACCGCGTCTTTTTCTGCAACTCCGGGACAGAGGCGATGGAAGCCGCGTTGAAGTTCGCACGAAAATATACCTATGTCGCTCAAGACGAGCAGCGGCGCGAATTCATCGCATTCACCAACGCCTTTCACGGGCGCACCTTCGGGGCATTGTCGATTACGCCGCGCGATAAATACCAAAAACCTTACGAGCCGCTGGTGCCCGGCACGAAAATACTGCCGTTCAATGATCTGAAGGCAGCAGAACGAGAGATAAACGATAGTACCTGCGCGGTTGTTATCGAGCCTGTACAGGGTGAAGGGGGCATCAATCCAGCAAACCCCGATTTCCTGCGCGGGTTGCGGAAGTTGTGCGACGAACGCGGCGCGCTACTCATCTTCGACGAGGTACAGTGCGGATTAGGGCGTACCGGCTATCTTTGGGCGCACGACTACTACGGCGTCAAGCCCGATTTGATGGCGCTGGCGAAGCCGTTGGGGGGCGGATTTCCCATTGGCGCGACTCTGATGAAGGAAAAGGTGGCGCGAGTGATGGAGGTCGGCGATCATGGCAGTACCTTCGCGGCGAATCCCGTTATCTGCGCGGTGGCAGAGGTGATATTTAGACGCATCAGCGATGAGGCATTTTTGCAGCAGGTGCAGCGTATAGGGGATTATTTGGGCAGTCAGTTACAGGCTTTACAAGAGAAGCATGATACTGTCACCGCGGTGCGCGGGCGCGGGCTGATGTGGGGCATAGACTTGACTATCGAGGCTAAACCGCTAATCGCGCGCGGTTATGAGCGGGGGGTGTTGTTGGTAAATGCAGGGGAGAAGGTTTTACGCTTTGTTCCCCCGCTGATTGTGACCCAAGCTGACGTGGACGACTTAATAAAGAAGTTGGATGGAATTTTGCAAGATGCCAAATCGGAATGAAGTCAACTTTCGTAAACCAACGGTGAGTGATGTGCCCGAGATGGCAAAACTGGTTAATTACTATGCCAACCGCGGTTTCATGTTGCCTAAGGCGCGACTAGGAATCTATCAAAACTTGCGTGATTTTGTCGTGGCAACGAATGACAGCGACGAGATTATTGGCTTGGGCGCGCTGCACGTCATGTGGGAGGATATGGGGGAGATACGTTCGCTGGCGATCGCGGAGGAGTGGCGCGGTTATGGCTTGGGGCGTGAAATCGTGGAGAGATTGTTAGAAGAAGCTTGGCAGTTGGGCTTGCCCAATGTTTTCACCCTGACGTATCAGGTTAAATTCTTTAGCAAGATGGGGTTTCGCGAAATCTCTAAGGAGACTCTGCCGCAGAAGATTTGGACAGTCTGTCTGAATTGTCCGAAGTATCCAGAGGATTGTGACGAGACCGCGATGATTTTGGCGCGGAGTACATAGCTCTGTTCGCGCGACAATTAGGGAATGAGTAGTGGTTAAACAGTAAGTGATAGCTATTCAACCACAAAGGACACGAAGAACACCAAGTCTGTTCTTACTTCTAATGATATAGGACTTACGCAAGTTCAGAATAATTTTACCGCCGAGCACGCGGAGAACACAGAGTTTTCTGGATAGGTTTTTATCGCGCTGCGAATATGACTTTTAATGAATATTTATGACCGTGTATGACAGTCACCAAAAATCTTTCCCAATACTCTTCGCGTTCTTTGCGCTCTCTGCGGTTAGTTATAGTGCGATTTTACGTAAGTCCTATGATAGTTTTTGACCGCGTATGAGCATTATTAACAGAAAAGCTTAACAAGTCATATTTGGGACGCGGTAAGAAACTATCCAAAAAACTTTGCGTTCTCCGCGTGCTCGGCGGTGAAAAATACACCGAAGTTGCGTAAATCCTATTACATCTATTCGTAATTTCGCGAGGCTGGTTTAGCACGCGCGGTTGACTAACCGAATACAATCGCGTAAAATAAGAGGCATGAGCAGAAAAAAGAGAAGAACACACTGGCGTAGAAAACAGCGCACAGATAAATACTTCCGCCGCGCCAAAGAAGAGGGCTACCGCGCGCGGTCGGCATACAAGCTCAAGCAGATTCAGCAAAAATATCACATCATTAGCCGCGGCGATACAGTTATAGATCTGGGGGCTGCCCCCGGAGGCTGGTCACAGGTCGTGGCACAGATAGTGGGCAAGGATGGTCGAGTTGTCGCGATAGATATCGCGGCAATGGAGGAAATTCCCGGCGTGACAGTTCTGCAAGCCGACATAACCGCGCCGGAATTGGGGGAACGGTTATCGGAGTTGGAAGTGCTGCCCGCGCAAGTTATTATTTCCGACGCTGCCCCCGCTGTATCGGGGATAAAGTTGCACGATCACGTTCGCTCCATAGAATTGGGGGAAGCCGCGTTGCGGTGTGCGCGTGAATGGCTCGTCCCCGGCGGACATTTGGTTATCAAGGTCTTCGAGGGGGAAGATTTCCCCGCGCTGCTTAATGAGATAAAACGGCACTTTAAACTAGTGAAAGGATACACACCGGACGCGTCGCGCCGCGAGAGCAAAGAGGTATACATCGTAGCCAAATCGCTGAATAGCTAAGAGATAATGCACGAAGCTAGTGGTAAAATTATCATAGGACTTACGCAAAACCGCACTATAATTCACCGCAGAGGGCACCGAGGGCGCGGAGTTTTATCAAAGGAATAATTTTGCAACCATCATACGTGGTCACACCCAATCATTGAAAGTCATATTTCTTAGACAATAAAAGCTATATCAAAAGCTCTGCGCTCTCTGCGTGCTCGGCGGTGAAAAATACACCGAAGTTGCGTAAGTCCTATTATCATAGACTCCAATCCTCTATCTCCTGTCTCCATCTCCATCTTGCACGCGCACCACCACTATCGTTGAATCATCGTGCGCCTCCGCGCCCTCCTCGAAAGCACACACATCACGCGCAATCGCCTCTTGCAGCACGCGCGCGCTACCGCGCGGCGCGGCAGCCACACTCTCCTCTAATCGTTTGAAGCCATAGATTTTCCCCGTCCTGTTCATCGCCTCTATCACGCCATCGCTGCACAAAATCAACTCATCACCGGCGTGTAGTATTCGCGATGTCTCATTATACTCGAATCGTCTCATCATTCCCAGGGGCATCCCTTCCATACGCAACCATTCCACCGTACCATCGCGCCGCCGCAGCAGCGGCTCGATCAACCCCGCGTTCGCGCCGCGTATCGTCCAGCCATCTTCGGCGCGGTGCAGGGTTATGTATGTAAGCGCGGTATTCATCTTGTTTCGTTGCGTATGTGGTCTGAGTTGAGCGTTTAGCGCGTTCAGCAGCGCGGCGGGTGATACCTCACGCCGCGCGGTGGTGCTCAGCAGTCCGACCGACAGCGCCATCATCAACGCGGCTTCCATCCCCTTTCCCGACACATCTCCCACCGCAATCCCCAAATGTTCTTCGCTGAAAACGAAATAGTTATAGAAATCGCCCCCCACCTGTCGCGCGGGTTGGGAAATACCTGAGATCTCCAACCCCGGTATATCGGGCGCGGCGGACGGGAGTAGGCTGACTTGAATCTGATGCGCGGTTTTTAGTTCTTGTTCTATGCGGTTTCGCTCCCGTTCCAGCCACCGCGCGTTCTCGATTGCTGTCGCCAACTGCCCCGCGATAGTTTGGCACAAACCTATCTCATCAGCCTCGAATTGCCGCATCTCCGTAGTAACCTCTAGCGAGAACGTACCGATGACGCGATTTTTGGTTATCAATGGCACCATGAGAATAGAGCCAATTCCCAAATCGCGCATTATTTCCCAAACGCCCTCCATCAGTGGGTCATTTTGGGCATCGTATATCGCCAGTGGTTGCGCGGAGTTGATAATTCGCTCGGCGGCGACGTACCCCTCCAGCGGAATGTGAATATTCAGCGCGTTCTGTGCTGGATACTCTGCCGCGACCTCTCCATAAGTGTATTCCTCATCAAAGAGCAGCACGCCACTGTGGTCAACCTCGAAGTTTTGCACTAACTTCTGGCAAGCCGCGGTCAAGAGAGCGCGAAGATTCAACGTGGAGTTCACCGCCATAGAGATTTCGTGGAGCAACGCCAATCGGCGGGCGCGTTCTTGCGTCTCCGCGTAGAGTTGCGCGTTGTGCATAGCGATGGCAACCTGTGAGGCGAACGCGAAGGCGGTCTGCGTATCCTCTACGGTGTAGGGAGTCGCGTCTCCCCGCCCGATGGACAACAACCCAATCGGCTGTTCTTGCACCAACAGCGGCGCGCTGATGAACGACCGTATTGCCACCATCGAGTCGGTGGCGCGCCAGCGTTCATCCTTCGTGACATCGGGCAGCAGTATGGGATATTTTTCGCGCAGTGTCGCCGCGTTGATGGGATATTTATCTACGTCGATGGTGACGTACTTGACTGTTCCTCCCGTCTTATCGCGCCCCGCGACGACTACCAATTTATCCTCAGTCAATAACATCACGGTGGCGCGGTGGTACGTCAATACGTAGTCGAGTTGCGCCAGAATCAAATCTAACACCTTTTGGCGCTCCAGCGTGCTGCTGACGATCTTCGCCACTTCGCGCAGAGTATCGGACAATTTGCGTCTCTCGTACTCGCGCTGGTACGATGCCTCCAGGCGGCGTTGCGATTCCCGTAGAACCTCCGCGGTGCGATGGCGCTCCAGCGCGTTCATAAACATCTCCGCGACGATATGCAGCAGTGCGATGTCCTCTTCCCAATCTCGCTCTTCCCGTATCGCGTCAAATCCCAGAAAACCCTTGAGCTTTCCCATATACACGAGGGGGACTACAACCAACGATTTGGCATCATGCGCCCAAGAAGCCGCGCCGAATGCCTCCGCCGGTAAATCTGCCATGCGCGGCACGTGAATATCCTCCAACCGCCGCAGCTTTTCGATGCCCCACAGCCAGCGATCCACCGATACCCCTTGGTATTGACTTATGCGCGGTTCTATGTCTAGTGCGCACCACTCGTGAGTATTGCTCATCTTCGTACCGTCGGCGGAGAATTGAAAGACGTAACAGCGATCCGCGTCGGCGAACTCCCCCACAGCTTGTAGGGCGTCCTCGATGCCGCGATCTATCTGCTCCACCGCGAGATTGATGAAATCTGTGGAGATGATGGTAACGAGCGTCTCCAGCGCGACGCGCCGCT
>CAZSIG010000004.1:4962-6692 GCA_964606195.1 uncultured Anaerolineales bacterium | reverse complement strand
AGCGTCTCCATATTGGCGTAAAGAGTGGCGTTTTCAATGGATATCGCCGCCTGTGCCGAGAGAATGTTCAGAATCTCCAAGTGATCTGGCGTGAACGCGCCGGGGGTCAGATTGTTCTCCAGATATAATATCGCCGTCAGCTTGCCACGGCTCAGCAGGGGCATACACAAGACCGATTGCGGCTGCTGCGCGATGACATATCTATCGCGCGTGAAATGCCCCTCACGCGCCGCGTCGTGAAGCACTACGTGGCGCGCGGTGTGCGCCACGTAGTTGATGATGGACAGTGGCAGCGGATGCTCCGTCAGTGGAACAGATTGCAGCACCGCCACTTCAGATTGATCCGCCGCGCCCTGCGCCTCGATCACCCATTGTCCCTTTTTCTCAAAGAGGAGATAGCCGCTTTGCGCCCCCGCGTTCTCGATGACGATCTCCATCAACGCGGCTAAGAGTTTATCCAGCACGATCTCGCCCGACATCGCTTGCGACGCTTTGATTACGCTAATTACATCCAGAACTCCGGAGCTTCGAGAACTCGTCGCGGTCGCGCTGGAGGTAGTGCTGATTTGAGCGGTGATGTAAGTTGTGCCTGCCGCGTCGCTTGCCTCCACAGCGAGAAACTGCTCGTAGCGCGTCTCCAAATCTTGCGTCTTGGCGCGGGCGCCCCAGCGGCGGTAGGCGTAGTGCGCCTCTAGTAAGTAATACCGCGCCAGCCCCACGCGGTCTCGTTCGAGATAAAATTTGGCAGCTAGTTCGCTCGCGAGGGCTTGTTCGTTGATATACTCGTGATCACGCGCCAACTCTATCGCGCGGTCGTAGTACTCGCGGGCGTCCTTATCTTTTCCCCGCACGCGGGCGCGTTCTGCCTCTACCAGATAAAATCTGTGCTGATGATTTTCAGGGGCATATTTCGCCCATTTTTTCATCTTTCTCTGATTCGCAGCGACCTTTTTCAGCATTTTCCTTTTCTCAGGTGTCGCGGCATCAGGGTATATAGCGAGGTAAGTGAGTGATTCGTAGAAGTTATACAGCGGAACGGTTGAGGTTGCTATCGCGCCATCGGCGTACTGCGCGGCGAACTCAAGGTTTTCGATGGCGCGGTCGTATTCCTGAAAGAGATAACATAGAATCAGTTTGTTGAAATGGAGATTATATATCGCGTTGCGATCAGTTGCCGCGCGGTGAATCGGGAGCATTTCTATTTCATCGTATTTATCACCGCGCAATTCACAGGGAGTTTCCGCCTCTCCCCTCAAATTCAGCACTACTTGATGATACATCTCATTGAGTTGAAAGACCGTTCGCTGCCCAAGTCTGTTGATCGCCGCGCTCTGTTCCGTTATCTCTTGCTCCAACTTGGGCAATTCTTTAGCGGCAAGATAAGAAATAGAGCAGTAATTATGCGCGGCGGTCGCGGCGAACTCCAAATCACCGGTTTCTATGCCGCTGCGATACCCTTCTAATAACGCGGGCAGCACTTCGCGTAGTGGTTCTTTCCAATGCCGCACCAGCGCGGCGGTGACGGTGTTCGCCTTTGCCCTAAGCTCTGGCGTATCTAGTTTTTCCACTAACTTCAGGGCAAGTTGCCCAAATCGATACCCTGCGTCTATATCCCCCAGCACACCACAGAGAATAAGCCCATAACTCGCGTAGGCGAACGCGGAGGATGGCGCGTTACCATGTTTGATAGACAGCTTGATTTGCTTGAATATCAGGAGCGGCGCCAGGTC
>CAZSIG010000004.1:2475-4862 GCA_964606195.1 uncultured Anaerolineales bacterium | reverse complement strand
AAATCTAGTGTCAACTCATACTGTCTCTGCCAACTATCATCTTCGAGCAGGCTGATGCCGCGTTGCAGGTAGCGGTGCGCGGTCTCGTAAGCGACCGCGTCACTCGCCTTTCTGCCCGCCGCGAGGTTCAACTTCGCTAGTTCATCGCGCTCGGATTGGCTATCCAATAGTTCCGCGCTCGTGTTCAGATGATTGACGATGTCGAATATTCGTTCCTCTCGCTCTTCGGGCGCGGTGTTCTGCAACAACAGTTGCCCAAGTTGGCGGTGAATTACGTTTCGTTGCGCCGCGGAGACCAGCGAGTACACCGCTTGGCGCACGCGGTTATGAGCGAAGCGATACTCGACCGTCATCTCCTCCATCAAATCCGGCGTATCCACCTCGACCAATTTGTACGCGGCATCTAGTGGATGGATTAGTTCCGCCGCCATCGCGCGCTCCAGCGCGGTCGCGATCTTTTGTGGAGATTGTTTATGAACGCTTGCCAACGTTTGCAAATCGAACTGATTGCCGATACATGCCGCTAACTTCAGCACTTCTTGCGATTCTGGCTCTAACTTTCGCACCTTATCGACCAGTAGTTCGATGACGTTGTCGGTCATGCTGTGCGCCCGCGCGCGTTTCAAATTCCATTGCCATTCACCGCGCCGGTAATCGAACTTGAGTATCTCCTCCGCGTGCAGCGATTTCAGAAACTCGGTCATAAAGAAGGGGTTGCCGCGCGTCTTGGCTGTCACTATCTTGGCTAACGGCGCGGCTCTCTGCGTCGAGCAATTCAGGGTATTCGCGATTATGCGCGTGATAATGGGCGTTTTCAGCGGAGAGAGGTGAATGAAATTCATCTTCGCGTCCGCCTGTCGAATCTCCTCGATAACCTGCATCAGCGGATGAGAGACGTCGATCTCATTGTCGCGGTACGCGCCGATTAGCAGCAAGTATTGAGTATCCGGCGCGGTCATAACCAGTTTGAGTAGATTGAGCGACGCGGCGTCAGCCCATTGCAGCCCGTCAAGAAAAATCGCTAAGGGGTGTTGGGGCTGCGTGAAGGCGCGAATGAAGTTCTGAAACACCAAGTTAAAGCGATTCTGCGCTTCTGCCGGGGGGAGTTGCGGGACCTCAGGTTGTTCGCCGATGATCAGCTCCACTTCGGGAATGACCTCGATGATGAGTTGTCCGTTGGGACCGAGCGCGGTCAATAGTTCCTCGCGCCAGACCGCGATCTCTGTCTCGCGCTCCGTCAAGATTTGCTGTACCAATGTTTGAAACGCCTCAATCAGCGCGCTGTATGGCACACTATTTTGTAGTTGATCGAACTTCCCGAAGGCGAAGTAGCCCTCTTTCGCGGCAACCGCGCCATGAGGTTCTTTCCCCAGCGCGGTTTTGCCGATGCCCGCGGGTCCGTAGATCAACATCATCTCCGCGACGCCCCGCTTGGCGCGCCCGAAGGCATCGTGCAGTGCGGCGATCTCGTCATCGCGCCCGTAAAGTTTTTGCGGAATGTGGAATTTGTCGGAGACATCGCGCTGTCCCAACGTAAAGGGCGCGATGGCGCCACTCTCCTCCCACTGCCGCAAACATTCCTCTAAATCGGCTTTGATGCCGTATGCCGATTGGTAGCGATCTTCGGCGTTTTTGGCGAGTAGTTTTAGTATGATGTCAGAGACAGCTTGAGGTATATCAGGGTCAAGGTCACGCGGAGGAGGGGGCTGTTTGGCGATGTGACTATGTACCAACTCCATCGCGTCGAGGGCAGGGAACGGCGGCTGTCCGGTCAGCAGTTCGTAGAGCGTGGCGCCCAGCGAGTAAAAATCGGTGCGATAGTCCACCGCGCGGTTCGTGCGCCCGGTCTGCTCCGGGGAGATGTAAGGCAGTGTCCCTTCCAAAACGCCCGCGGTGTTGAGAGAATGACTTTCGCGTGAGAGGATAGTCGCGATGCCGAAGTCTATTAGTTTGACCTCTGCCGTCGCAGGATTGAAGACGATGTTCGCGGGGTTGACGTCTTTGTGAATGATGTTGTGTTGGTGAATTTGCCCCAAAGTGTCGGTTATGCGCGCGGCTAGTTGTAGGAAATTGGACAATGGAGACAATAACGTGGTGCTTTTTCCCGTCGCTACCAACCGCGAGAGCGAATCGCCGCCGAAATCCTCCAATATCATCACCCAGCGATGTTGCAGACTTCGTAAATCGTAAACGCGCACCACCCCCGGCAGGTCTAGGTTATGCGTAATCTCATACTCGCGCTTGAACCACGCGATTTTCTCCGGTGGTGGATATACCTGCTTGAGCACTTTGAGGATGACCGGCAGATCGTCGCGCTCTCGTCTGGCGCGGTAGACCACAGACCTACTACTCTCGTATAGATTTTCGATAACCTGATATTCAGGTAT
>CAZSIG010000004.1:1210-2375 GCA_964606195.1 uncultured Anaerolineales bacterium | reverse complement strand
ACGCTACCTAGCTCCCCGCGAGCTTCAGGCTCGCGGGGAGCTAAAAACTGCGGTTTTCCGTTTACGTTCTACCGTCTACCACCTATCGTCTACTGTAACTCAGATAACCCTCATAATTTCGCCGCATCTCCCCCAAGCTATCTCCCCCGAATTTCTCCTGCATCGTCCGCGCCAGCTCGAACGCGACTACCGCCTCGCCGACTACGCTGGCGCGCGGTACTACGCAGACATCCGAACGTTCCACTAACGCCTCCGCGGGTTCGTGCGTAGCCATATCGACCGTGCGCAGCGGGCGCATCAACGTGGAGATCGGCTTCAGCGCGGCGCGCAGCACAATCTGCTCGCCGTTCGACATGCCCCCCTCGATACCCCCCGCGTTGTTCGTCTCTCGATAATAACCGCGCCGCTCCTCGTCGTAAAGTAGTTCATCGTGAACCGCGCTACCGCGCCGTCGCGCCGCCTCAAATCCCAAGCCGATTTCCACACCCTTCACCGATTGGATGCTCATCAGCGCGCCCGCCAAGCGCGTGCTCAGTTTGTCCTCCCAATGGGCATAGCTCCCCAATCCGATCGGCGCGCCGACGACGCGCACCTCGAATATGCCGCCAAGCGTATCTCCCGCCACCTTCGCCGCGTCAATGGCGCGCTTCATTTCCTCTGCCGCGTCCGCGTCGGGGCAGCGAATCAGCGGCTCCTCATCAGCAACGCGTATTCTCTTCAGGGTCATCGCGCGCGTATCGACTTCCACTTCGCCAATCGCCGCGGTACAACCTAGCACCTCGATATCGAACTCCGCGAGCAGCCGTTTGGCGACCGCCCCCGCGGCGACGCGTCCCAATGTCTCGCGCGCGCTGGCGCGCTCCAGCACATTGCGAATATCCTCGTGGGCATATTTTATCGCCCCGGCAAAGTCCGCGTGTCCGGGGCGCGGGGTGCTCTTGATAATCTCCTCCGCATTTTCGGGCGCGGCTTCGATGCCCATGATTTTCGTCCAATTCGCCCAATCTTTGTTCTCCGCCCATAGGGTGATGGGCGTTCCCAACGTCTTGCCCCAGCGCACGCCGGACAAAATCTCGACCGCGTCGCTCTCGATTTTGGCGCGTCCGCCGCGACCGTAGTCCGTGTGCCGCCGCGCTAAATCGCGCTGAATGTCCGCGATGCTCAG
>CAZSIG010000004.1:0-1110 GCA_964606195.1 uncultured Anaerolineales bacterium | reverse complement strand
TTCCGCCGCGTCTTTGATTATTGTCACTCCTTTTGCCTGCGTCGCCGCGACCGCGAGAATCGGCAGTTCGTCTATCGCGCGCGGAATCAATTCCCCGCCGATTACCGTCCCCACTAACTCGCTCGACTCTATAGCCAAATCGGCTACCAGTTCGCCGCTGATTTCGCGCTGATTTTGTATCGTGACCTGCGCGCCCATCGCTTGCAGCGCGTCGAGTATGCCGGTGCGCGTGGGGTTTATGCCCACGCCGCCGATGATAATCTCCGCGTTCGGGATAATCGCCCCTGCGACGATGAAAAACGCGGCGGAGGAGATGTCGCCCGGCACGTGAATTTTCTCTAGCGATTTCAGGGAGCTTTCGGGTTGCAAAGTTATCGTCGCGCCCTCGACGGTGATGCGCGCCCCCATCGCGGCTAACATCCGCTCCGTATGGTCTCGCGCCGCGCCGGGTTCGTGTACGACCGTTTCATCTTGGGCGAATAATCCCGCCAGCAGAATCGCCGATTTGACCTGCGCGCTGGCGACCGGCAGGGTGTACTCCATGCCGCGTAACTGCCCACCGCGTATCGACAACGGCGGCAGTTTGTCATCGGCGCGTCCCCAGATTTGCGCGCCCATTTGCCGCAGCGGGTTTATAATGCGCGCCATCGGGCGGCGGCGCAGTTGGGGATTGCCGGTCAGCACGCTGTAAAACGATTGCCCGGCTAGAATGCCGGAAATCAGCCGCATGGTAGTGCCGGAACCGCCACAGTCCAGCACCTCTTTCGGTTCTTGTAAGCCGTGTAGACCGCGCCCGCTGATTACCAATGTAGTTTCGTTTTCGTGAGCGATGTCTATGCCCAGGGCGTGCAGAACGCGCAATGTCGCCTCGCAATCCTGCGCGGGCAGCCAATTGTAAACTCGGGTAGTTCCCGCCGCGAGCGCGCTGAGCATCAAGGCGCGGTGAGTGATAGACTTGTCTCCGGGTACGGTGATTTTTCCTTGTAGTTTATTCGCTTGCTTTATTTTAAGGTTCATTAGAAAATCCTCCTGCTCTGTGCGAAGATTATAACATAATGATTTTGTATGAGCAATTTGCCGCGATGCCTTTTGTTTCTATAGTGAGTATGA
>CAZSIG010000003.1:12407-26024 GCA_964606195.1 uncultured Anaerolineales bacterium | reverse complement strand
GCAAAAAGATGGCTTCGCCAGCTTCGCGTAAAGAGCGGGCTAAAGCCTGCGGCGACATCGTAGGCGTACCCTACAAGGGCATTTGGTTGAGTTATCGAAGAGAATTTTGTCCATGATTCACCGCAAAAAGTTTTGGATAACGGTCATAATCGCGCTGGCTATAATCGGCATCCTGCATGGCATCAAGTGGTATCGTGCTTCGACTGTCACGCCCGCGCCGTACATACCCTCACCCCCCGCAGACGCCGCGACTCATATCGAGCGCGGACAGGCTTGCACCGCGTCGGGCGAATACGACCGCGCCATTCAGGAGTACGACCGCGCTATTCTGCTTGAGCCCACATCAGCAGAGGCTTACACCGGACGCGGCGCGGCTCTGCATCACACCGGAAATTACACCACCGCGCTGCGGCACTTCGCGCAAGCTTTGGAGTTCGACGCGGCGTACGCCCCCGCGTACTTTCAGCGCGGACAAGTCTATTATGATTTGAGCGAATATGCGCGCGCCGTTGCTGAATATAATCGAGCAATTGAGCTGAACGCGGAGTATGTCGAGGCATACATTCATCGCGGGACGGCGTACGCCGCGTTGGGGAAATATACTCAGGCTTTAGCAGATTACGACCGCGCACTGGAATTTGACTCCCCCGCGGGGGAAGTATACAAAAATCGCGGCGGCGTTCACGTGGCGCTGGGCGATTATCGCGCCGCGATCGCGAGCTACGACCGCGCTATCGAACTCACTTCGCGCGACGCGGCTGCGTATCGCGACCGCGGTTTGGCGTATTATTACATGGGCGAATACGCCAAAGCGGTGCGCGACTATTCCACCGCGCTCGACTTGGGTTTAGCGGACGTGGCGACGTACAGCAATCGGGCAATGGCATTTCGCGCTTTACGGCAGTACAACCGTGCGGTGCGCGATTACACTGAAGTTATCGAGATATTAGAGAAAAACGGAGCTATCGCGGACTTGATTTTAGCCTATGTGGGGCGCGGCGGTAGCTATTTCGCAAATGGTGATTATCATCATACTGTCGCCGATTATAATCGCGCGATCGGACTCGCGCCCAGCGATGCCGCGCTTTACAACGACCGCGGCGTGGCTTATGTAGCGATGGATAGATACGCTCGCGCCATCAAAGACTACGACAAAGCGATTAAACTTGAACCTGATTACGCGACGGCGTACAACAATCGAGGTATCGCGCACTATCGACTGGGCAGATATAACGACGCGGTCGCGGATTTTAGTCAGGTCATCGCGCTCGATGCGGCGAACGTGGACGCGTACATCAATCGCGGCTTGGCGCGGCATGCGCTGGGGCAGTATGTGCGCGCCGAGTGGGATTATGATAAAGCATTGGAAATTGCTCCTAATGACATGCGCGCCTATCTCAATCGCGGCGCGACCTACGCCGCGATGAGCGATTTCGTTCGCGCCATTGACGATTACGACACAGTGCTTGCCCTTGACGCTCAATCGGCGGAGGCGTACAATAATCGTGGGAAGGCTTTCGCCGATATGGAGGATTACGACCGCGCGGTGCAGGATTACAACGCGGCAATCAGGCTCAACCCCGCGTACGCCGCGGCATACGGCAATCGCGGCGCGGCGTATCGCGAGCTGGGAGAGGTGAAGCGCGCGATAAATGACCTGGAAAGGTTTTTGGAATTGACCGATGATCCGCTATGGCGCGATTGGGCGGTGGAGGAGTTGGCAAAATTGCGCGAGTGAGGGTTGACTATTTGCCATTAATTTCACGAATTTAGAACTTGCACAACTTTGGGCAATGTATCAGACTTCCGAAGTTTCGGAAAACTTCGGAAGTCTCGCGTGAAAAAGAAAGGGTCAACTCAGATTCGTGGGGCAATTATGGTAAGCCGCGCTACAACGCGGTAGGTAATGCCTGCGTAGGGCGGCTGCGCGCAGCCTACCCGTAGGGGTATTCTTAGCCGCCGTTCTAGGTCATTATCACCCAAAACGGCAGGTATGGAAACCTGCCCTACCCCACAAATCCGCATAGAGCCAAAAGAAATTGTATCAAAAACTCTGCATTCTCCACGCCCTCTGCGGTAAAAATACCCCAGTACCTTAAAACCGCGACTTTGAGAAAGCTCTGCATCATGGTGTCCTCTGTGTTCTTTGTGGTTAAGGTTTATGCAATTGAAGTTATGCGCGTTTTGTGTTATAGTTAGGAATCAATCGAAATTGAAGCAACAACACAGGTCGCGTAGATAGTACGAGGAGGATGTTTTTATGATTCTAAAGGGCAAACTTCACGCGGAGTCTCCAATTTACAGGGGAAACGCGCGCAAGACGCTTTTCACACGAGACGGCGATGGCGCTCATCGCCTGATCTCGCTGGCGGGAGAGATAGAAGGCACCGCGCAATCTCTGATGGATGCCTTCATCGGCGAGGCGCGCAAGGGCAGGAATATAGGATTGCTCAACAGTCTGTGGCTGCGGTTATATGATTCTCCGATGCCCAAGGGACTTATCAAGAGCGTAGATTGTAAGTTGCAGGAGGATAGCTACCCGCGCGACCGTTTTTTCGGGCTACGTATGGGCATCAAGCTGGACGAAGACCGCTGGGCGGCGGAGGCTAACGCCAATTACAAAATGGAAACGGTGTTTCGTAACTCCGTTTTCGATTTCAAAATGGCGGTGGACGATTCTATCCTACAACAGGGCGAAAACGCGGCGCGGCTTTACTACATCCTACAGGAAGTCAAAGAGGGGCGTTTCTGGTTCGGCGCGGGGAAGAGCAAAGGTTTAGGGCGCGTGCGCCTGGAGATGGAAATACCTTTCGGTGTTCCTGAGACGCCACCGCGCTTGCAAGCGAATACCAATCACCTGAGAATATCGCTGAACTTCGATGCCACAAATCCGGTCTTGGTGGGCTGGAATTGGGGCAAGATAGACCCCGAAGTGCCGTCGTTCGCTGCGATTGAGGGGCGGCTGTTGGTGCAGGCTATGCGCGAACTGCCGACGCCTATTCGTGAGCGTTTGGAGATGAGTTTGGGGGGACCGATTCTCAGCCCGGAGGACTGGAAGAGCAAATTCGCCGATTTCCTACCCCGCGTCATCGCGATTTGGTTGATGAAACTTTCGACTAGAGAGATAGAGACTTGGACTTTAGCTGAAGAGGCTTTGAATAAGCTGGGCAAGGGCAAATATGCCATATCTAAAAAGATTATCGAACGCGCCCAACCTCTGATTGACGAGGCTTTTCCCAGCGAAGAAGAAGCCGAAGCGGCTCTAGTAGAGGCGCTCGCGGACAAAGCGAACATGGCTAAGCGCATTCTTAAAGTTATGGAGCACCAAAAAGTGCGGGGGCAGCAGCTAGACCGCAAGGCGTGGCGCGCGCTGGCGGTCGTTTTAGGATTGGATATCAAATTAGAGGAAACTGTCGCGCAGCAGATTAACGATGAGACCGCGTTGGTATTGACCCTCAAATCCGCGTGTCAGAAGATACTGCCGCGCTTGTTCGAGCAGGTTGACCAGCAAGTCAAATTGTTGCAAAGCGATGCGTGGGTCGACGCGGAGCTTGCCACTCGTGAAGAACATCTCAAAATCAAAAAGATGCTTCGTCAGGGTGAGATAGATGAGCGACAGTGGGGCAACCCAGAGCAGCCGCCGGAGGGAATTAAGCCCGCGATGTGGCGAGAGTTCGTCGATGAGCACCGCCGCGTGCGGTTGCGCCACATGCTGAATCGCCGTAATTTAGAGAAAAGTATCACTAATGATGAGAACATGATTGCCTTCCTCAGTGGATACCGTGATAAGACGCGCCAAGAGCTGGCGCAGCCCTATAATATCGACTTTCGCGCCGGGGGGCTATCTAATCGCGAGGTTTCGCGCAAGTATGGCAAACCCTACGATACGGTATTCATGCGGATGCTATCCTGGGCGCCTTCATCGCAGGAGGAGGGGGCTTGGGAAGTTTATATTCCGGGCAGTACCATCAAGGGCGCCTTTAGGAAACGCGCTTCACAGGTGTTGAGAACCTTGTGGGGCGAGACGCCGCAAATCAACAATGTGTTGAATCGCCTCTTCGGGACACAGGGACAACGCGGTTTGGTCTTCTTCTCCGATGCTTATCTCACAGACCCTTATGAGCCTGACCGCGCCTGGTGCTCTATGGACGGTGTAAAAATGGACCCCAAGACGGGACAGCCGATCGAGAACGCGAAGGCTGATTACCTTTTCGCCTATGGCGACCAACTAGCGTTCCAACTTCGGCTGGATATACAGGACATTGGAGACGCGGATTTGGAGGCGATTTCGGTCCTGCGTCACCTATTGCACGATTTCCAAAGCGGTGACATTCCGCTGGGAGGTGAGAAGACCAGCGGTTTTGGGTGGGTCAAGGCAAATGTATCGGAATTGACCTGGCTAACCGCGGCTGCTGATGGTGTGAGTAAGAAATTGTTCGAGAATCAAGCTCTGGAACAGGATGGGATTTGGTATAAATTGCATCTGGAAGACGCGGCGGCGGCTGATGCTTTACAAGTCATCTATCCCCTCGCACCGACACAGTTACCAAAAGCAGCAGAGCCACCGCGCGCTAACGCGGGATTCATCTCGCACCGCGCCTTCGGGGGCTATTGCGGCACGCTGACGGTCGAAGCGGAAGTATTGACGCCATTGAATATTCAGGAGAGCGGTGAACCATCGTTTGGTGCCAAGTTCTCCGATGGCCCCGTGAACGGCTGGGATTTCTTCTCGATGGCTCCGCCAGAGGCGGCGAAACGCGGCACTGACAAAGTCTACGCGTTGCCGAGCAAGAGCATCAAAGGGATGTTGCGGCACATCTACGCGATTGCCAGCGATTCTCGCGAGGATAGCCCGAATATCAGAAGTTTGAATTCCGTGGATAGCCTATTCGGCTGGGTAGGAAGGGGACCGAATCAAGCTATCATGGGACGGCTGTCCTTCAACTTCGGTTTGTTCGAAGACGCGAAGTTGGCGTGGTTCAAAGCGCCGTACCCATACGGAAGATGGCGATATACCGGCGGCGAATGGCACAAGGCTTCCGAGGGGAACGCGGCGGTGCTACGCATTGCCAAGACCTGGCGCGTTTTCCCCCATGCCCCGCTGGCGCCTATCGTCAAGCAGTTGGACGATTTCCAACCCGATACCGCGCAGGCGCGATATTTTAGAGCGATGCTACCCGACGCCCGCGCGCAATTTACCATTCGCTTCTGGAATCTCACCGAAGAGGAACTGCAAAGGTTGGTGTGGTGCATCGCGCTGGAGCCAAACCTCGCGCATAAGATGGGCAATAATCGTTATCTCGGCTTCGGCAGCGTCCGTTTCCAAATTATGCCCGATAGCTTCTTGATTGACTGGGCGAAACGATATGACGGTAAGCCCGAAGAGGAGTGGCGTATGCCGCTGGAGTTCAAAGCGGATACCGGAGTAATCGAGCATTACGCCGCGTTGCAGAAAGCGTTAAATGTTGAGCAAATTTGATTGGATACGCTGTAGCCAGACCGGCGCGGAATTGTTGGCGACACTTGAATATCTCGCGGATAGCTCGGAGCTTTTCGCCGATGATGCCGCGCCCGGTTCACCGCATTCAGCTTTGAACGGACCATGCCAACGCTGTTGGGTCTATTCGCGGTGGGACGACGGCGCGAGGAAATCGCTATATTGCGAAGCCTGTCATAAGATTTTGATTAGGGCGGGCGAATTGGGATATATATCGCGCATCTCGGTTGTGGTTTGGGGATTCGTGCAGCGGCTCTCACCACAGATTCGCGAGGGGGAAGGGATTTATGGGCATCAAGACCCGCACGTGCTTGGTGCCTATATTCGCGATAGGCATCGATTTCTGTTGATGCTGCCCTGCCGCGAATTGAAACCATGGCTGCAAGAGTTGATGTTGTATTATGGCGCGGACATAAAGGGGCTGATTCAGATATTTCCCACAACGGGCGTGCGGCGAGATTTGACTATGAACGATGTCCTCTGCCGCGCGGTGTATCACGAGAGCCGCTTTGCAATGGACAAGCTGCGCGTGCGGTTTTTCTCCGCGCCGCACCAGGTGATGAAACCACACCGGCGCGATGAACAAGGGTTGCTCACCTTTGAGGTTTCCGATTTTTTGAATATGCTGGAGATGGCGGCGATATTTCGTACCATTCTACTGCCTAAAGAACAGAAGTGGCTCTATTCACTGCTCAATCTGGAAGAGACCGGCGAGGAGCAGTTTTATTGGGGCAGGTTTTTAGGGATGTTGACTCCCAAAGCCAAAGATATGCTGAACGCTTGGAAGATTCGCTTGTGGCCACCCCACCGCGTCAATTTATTGTACGAACTTGCTAACTATGTGGAATTTTATCAAACCGATTAAACTGATTCGCTACTTGGTTGTATGGAGAATTAACAGCGCGCTGGTGCGCGCGCCGATATGCCTAACTCCGGAGTTGTCTCTGGGGTTAGGCTCTATAATCTCTCAACGGTTGCCAACGCGCCGCGCCAAGCCCTGGCGCAAAACTACAGCGAACTGGAATGACTATGGCGGTACCGCGCTGGTGGGACACAGAATGCCGCGAACGATACCGGAGATTTCTTGGCCGGTCGAATCGGTGTTGTTGGACTATTCCGGAACGAGCAGGCGTATCTACGGCAATGGTGAGAAAATCCTCTGGGAACTGAAGTTGATGGGCGAGGACGCGGACCATGGATTTTTTCTGGAGGTTATTCTCCCCGCGCTGGAAGAGACGTGCAACATCTCAAATCATAATTGGCGGCGGCGAAAGAGTTTCTGGGGCCGATTCGATATTCAGGCGGTCTACGCGGCGCGGGGCGACACGTGGGAGCCGGTGGTGCGCGATGGCTTGCTCGACCCGCATTATCGCGCGAACCCCACGCAATGGGCGGAGGGGCTGACCTTCGCGGCGAATTCGGGGCGCGTGTTCGACCGCTTGACCTGGGTAGCCCCTTTTGATTTATTAGAAGAAGATGATGAAGCGAACAAACGCGGGGGCAAGAAGCGCATCGCTTCCCACGAGATTCCGACTTTGCCTAAAATAATGACATCACTGATAACGCGCATGGTTCATTTATTGCCGGGTAAATACAACACTGCTGACGATTTGTGGGAAATCGTGGGAACGGAGGAAAAGTCCGCGTTTGATGCCGCGTTGGAACAGGCGCGGCTCATTCCCTTACATCGTAAGGAATTCAAACGGGCACGCGGTGGCTGTCCCGGCAAGTGGACGGGCATTCAAACCTTCGCCTCTATTCCTCATCCGATTATTCCCTATCTTGAGTTGGCTTCTATTTTACACATAGGTAAACAAACGCACTTTGGGTGTGGTACGTTTGTGATAGATGGGACGTGAAACGTGAAACGTAAAGCGTTGAAGAATACAAATATGCTACGCGACATTCCTTGTCTATTACGCATTACGTTTCACGCATCACGTCTTCACGTTTTAGTTAGTCTTGGAGTTATTTGAATGAGCATTGAAAAGTTATTTTATCCCCGCGCGGTGGCGGTCGTGGGGTCTACATCGAAAGGAAAGCTCGGTTACGAGCTAATCAAGCAAATCATAGACGGGGGGTATCAGAATGTGTACGCGGTCAATCCCAAAGCGCAAGGGGTATTCGCCGCGCCGGGGTACGACGCGGTGTGTAAGATTGATGCCCAAGTCGATATGGCGGTAGTTGCCTCACCCACCGCGACGGTGCCCAGCGTGCTGGAGGACTGCGGTAGGGCAGGGGTCAGTGCCGCGGTGATTATCTCCGCGGGATTCTCCGAAGTCGGCAACGACGCGGGCGAGGAGGAGGTCAAACGTGTAGCCAAGCAATATGATATTCGCGTCGTTGGGCCGAACTGCGCGGGAATCGTCAACACGAGGTATAACCTCTTCGCGACTTTGGAGACGAGACCACCGGCGGGCGCGACCGCGTTCATCTCACAGAGCGGCGCGCTGGGGGGCGCGGTGTTGTCATGGGCGGAGGAACAGGGATTGGGCTTCTCTAAGTTTTTGAGCTACGGTAATCGCGCCGATTTGGATGAAATCGAGTTACTGCCTTATCTAGCGCGAGACGCGGAGACGGAAGTTGTCGCGTTGTACATCGAGAGCGTCGCCGATGGGCGCGAATTTATGCGCGCGGTGCGCGATTGTACCGCGCATAAACCGCTCGTGGTCATCAAATCTGGCAGAAGCCAATCGGGGCAGCGCGCCACATTGTCACACACCGGCTCGATGGCGGGCGCAGACGCGGTGTACGATGCCGCACTGCGGGAGTGTGGCGCGATACGGGTGAATACCGTCGAGGAGATGTTTGACCTGTGTAAAGGCTTCGTTCATCTGCCGCTAGTCAAGGGAAAACGCGTCGTTGTGGTAACTAATTCGGGGGGACCTGGCGTGTTGGCTGCTGACCGCGCCGAGCAGCTTGGTTTGAAAGTTGCCGAGCCAAGTGAAAAAACGCGAGAGGAGTTGGCGAGTATGTTATCTCCGCACTGCGCGTTGCGAAATCCGATTGATTTGACCGTGCAGGGTACGGAGAACGAGTACCGCGAGACGCTGAAGATCGCGTTGCGGGAATTCGACGCCGCACTCGCGCTCAACGTCGCCACGCCTTATCTCGATTCGGTGGCGTTGGCGCGCGGTGTCTGTGACGCGGCGCGAGATACGGGCAAGCCGATTGTGGCTAGTTTCATGGCAGGGCGTATTGTCGCGGAGAGTGTTGACTATCTACAAGAACACGGCGTGCCGAATTTCGCGATAGGAGAGAGGGGCATGGCAGTGTTGGCGCGTATGGCGGAGTTTGAGGAACTTAGGACGGCTCGCAGACCGTTGCCGAAGGTTTTTGCGAAACAAGGAGAATTGCCGAGTGATGGACAGATGCTCGAACCGGAGGCGATGGGCTGGCTGCGGGACAACGGTATTCCCGTGCCGGAGCTTCGCGTCACGGCGAGCGCGGCGGAGGCGGAACAAAACTGCCGCGCATTGGGTTATCCCGTGGTGATGAAAGTGGTCTCGCCCGATATTCTGCACAAGTCGGATTACGGCGGCGTGATAGTGAATATCGCCGATGATGACGCGGCGCGGCGGGCTTTTGCGCAAATCGAACGCGCCGCACAGGGCAAAGATTTTCGCGGCGTGGTCATTTATCCGATGATTCGCGACGCGGTGGAGGTGTTATTAGGTATATCGCGCGATCCACAATTCGGTCCCATCGTCGCGGTTGGGTTAGGGGGAATTTATACCGAAATATGGCGCGATATATCGCTGCGCGTCGCGCCGATAGACCGCGTGACGGCGGAAGAGATGATACGCGAATTGAAGTCTTTTAAGTTGTTAGCTGGGGCTAGGGGAGAGCAGCCTCGCGATTTGGACGCGTTGGCGAATACGCTGGTTAATTTCTCGCAACTCCCTTTCCGCTATCCAGAGATTAAGGAAGTAGATTTGAATCCCGTTTTCTTGTTCTCTGAGGGATTGGTGGTGGGAGATATTAGGGTTTTGAGTAGGAAAGATGAGGGGACGCGGATTAGCAGGATTAACGCGGATTTTTCGTTGAATTTAATCGAAGATGAAGCAGCCACAAAGGACACTAAGGAATTTAATAAGTAGATATAAACGCGTATGACGACAAATGAATGTTATCTTAGTGTTCTTTGTGTCCTTCGTGGTTGAAAAAAGCTAAAAATTGAAAGGATGAATCGTTAAATGACAAAAGTAAAACAGCAGCGCGGTTTGGACGTTATGCAGCCTTATACGCCGGGCAAACCGATTGAGGAAGTGAAGCGCGAATATGGTATCGAGGACGTGATCAAATTAGCCTCGAACGAAAATCCATTGGGAGTATCTCCGAAGGCGTTGGCAGCGATGAGCGACGCGCTGGCGGGAGTGAATATGTATCCCGATGGACAAAGTTACTATCTGCGCCGCGCCGTCGCGAAATATCACGGGATTGATATGGAGCAGGTCGCGATGGGGAACGGCGCGGATGGCATCATCATGCAGGTCTGCATGGGCTACTTGGATGAGGAGAGCGAGGTGATTGTTAGCCAATCCTCTTTTCCAGTGTATGATATCTACACCCACGTTATGCGCGCGAAGCTGGTTAAAATCCCGATGAAGGAATACAAGCTGGATTTGCCCGCGATGGCTGAGGCGATTACGCCGCGTACTAAAATCATTTTCCTCTGTAATCCCAACAATCCGACGGGGACGATAGTCGGCGCGGCTGAGGTGGCGAATTTTATGGACAAGGTGCCCGACCACGCGCTGGTGATATTCGATGAGGCTTATTACGAGTTCGTTGACGCCGAAGATTACCCCGATTCGTTTCAGTATCTGGACAGGGGAAACGTGATGATTATGCGTACCTTCTCCAAAGGGCATGGCTTGGCGGGGATTCGGCTCGGTTACGCGATCTCTAATTCGGAGATTCTGGCGCCACTGAACAGAGTCAAAGAGCCGTTCGCGGTGAATCTGCTGGCGCAGGCAGCGGGAATAGGCGCGATACAGGATGATGAATTTTTGCAAAAGACGGTGGCAATGAACCGCGCGGGGCGGCGATTTTTGTATAAGGAGTTCGAGCGATTGGGGTTGCGCTATCTCGAAAGTCACACTAATTTCATTTTGGTCGAGATCGGCGCGCGCGCGGTGGAGATTCAGAAGGAGATGCTCAAGAAGGGCGTCATCGTCCGCCCCTGTGTGAATTACGACCTGCCCAACTTTTTGCGGATTACCATTGGCGACGCGACACAGAACGCGCGGTTGGTCGATACGCTTGAGGAGTTGCTTTAGGAGATTTTCGCTGATTTAACCACAAAGGCATGGGGGATACGGATTTTTTCCGGGGTTCTTCGTGCCTTTTTTACGTTTGAGCGTCAGCTATAAGAAACGCTCCCGCAACCGCGCTGGTGCCTAACATAGCTATTATTGACAACGCGGTTAGAGCGAGCCTTTGCCCAGGAAAGAGTTCAGGAAATGGCAGAAGCGCAATGCTGAAGCTGACGATGTATAATGCACCGATAATTATGATGACAATACCGCTCCAGCGCGTCCAGGTGGCACGCCCGAAAGCCGCGAGACTCCAGGAAACGAGATAGGCACCGAGCAGTGCGCCAATGAACGGAAGTCTCTCTACACGCAGTGCAGATAACATGGAAGGCACGAATGCCCCGAATGGCATATTTTGAAGGACGCGGTACAACGCCAATTCTCCGTCACCGCGCCACCAATGTATAGATAATCCCAATAAAGATGCACCACTTACCAACATGAATAGGGCGAATATAATATTAGCGCGTTTGTAGGCGAATGTTACTGAAAGATAATGATTATTGGTGGTGAGAAAGAATAATAGCAACGCGGCGACGCCAGCGACAGATATTGTCACAAGATGTACTAATACATCACCATAGCCCGGACGAAAAGGCTGGTAACTAACCGCGAGTGGCTTGGTTTGGTGCATGGCTGTCCATGCCAAGCTATCACCATGCGCGACCATATAGTGCCGTTCAATATGTAATTTACTGGATGGATTTGTTATGGAGACGGAAGAGGTGTCGCGATCGGTGGGTTTGAGTATCGGAGTAACTAGCAAATAACTTCCCCCATTCCAACTTCGATATTCGGGCGCGGGTGGAGTTATGGCAAAGCCCGGCACGCTTATTACGATGTGATGGTCAAGTTCTAATGACAAAGGATAATCCACGAGTAGCTGAGACTCGGCGGGAGGTAAAGGCAAAGTTGGCAACATGAACATCGTTGAGAAGGAATTCTGAGTGAAGGTGAGAGGGTAGTCATACCGCGCGGTCACTTCTGTAGAAGCAGCGGATAGATACACGTTTCTTGCGTTATTAGGGACTAACCAATCGCGCCAATGTTGTTCTGACATCTCAGGGGGCATTATCAACTCACGAAAAGGGGGGTTGTAAATAACGACGCGCTCAACTAGCGCCGCGGATTGTGTAATGGTAATGCTTTCGCTAACTTGTATGACGATGCGCGGTTCATTCGCGGCGCCACTAACAGTTTCTGTTGGAAAAGCGGTGAGCAACAACGTCACCGCTAGAGCACGAAGGATTGTTATAATCATCGTGAGTAATGGTAATAAACAGCCATCCCGCGAAGCCGAAGCTGGGGATGGCTATGACTATTTGTTACGTTAAGCGTTTTTGGTTTATAATGTCGAAAGGCGCGCTAGTTGCCACAGTAGGGACAGACCGTCCACTTGAGGTGCATCAACTTTCCGCAGTGTGAACATTTGTTTTTAAGTTGGGTGTGACAGTTGGGGCAAAGTACATAATCTTCTTCTATGGGGTGTTTACAACTGGGACAGCTTTTTCTACCCTCAATGTCTTGTAACAGTGCTTCCTCTTCTAATGCGCGTTCATACGCCTCAGTCAGGGTCTGTTGGGGACGCAGAATATAATACAACAATAAACCGGGTAGATTGAAAACCAGTACCATCAGCGTGGCTAATAATTGGGCGAATATATCGCGTGAGCGAGACCGAATGTCGCGAAAAGTCCAGACTACCAGGCTAACCCAGAACGCGATGAAATATGCTCCTAACAGGGCGATAAATATTTGCAGTATTACCTCGATTTGTTTTGGCATTGTCTCTCCTATATCAGTGAATTTGAAGTCAACAAGACCAAATTATAGCACTTTGAAGGGTAATGAGCAAATGACAAAGGGATACCTTGACCGCATTTGGGATATACATAGTTAAATTTGTTATAAATTTGGGATATGTTTGGGATAAAACATACATGAGGAAAAAGATATGGGAAAAATTGTCGTTGTGGGTAGTGCGAATATAGATTTAATAGTACAGACAGAACGCGTCCCCAAAGCGGGCGAAACGGTTATGGGAAACGATTTCACGATCGCCGCGGGGGGCAAGGGGGCAAATCAGGCGGTCGCGGCGGCGCGATTGGGCGGTGAAGTCACCTTTGTGGCGTGTGTCGGCGCGGATGATTTTGGGACGCAGGCAATCGAAGGCTATCAAAAGGATGGCATCAACACTGACTATATTACTCCGGACGAAACCGCGCCGACCGGCACCGCATTGATTATCGTGGACGCGCGGGGCGAGAATCGCATTGTCGTCGTGGCGGGAGCGAATGGACAGCTAAATTATGCACAGGTAGTTGCCGCGAAATCGGAGATCGCGACGACGGACGTAGTCTTGCTACAGTTAGAGACGCCGGCTCCCGTCGCGGCAGCGGCGAAATTGGCACAAGAACATGGACGGCGCGTGATCCTCAATCCCGCACCGGCGCGAGAATTGCCCGAGGAGTTGTGGGGTAACATCTCAATATTGACACCAAATGAGACGGAGTTAGAAACTTTGACGGGCATGAATATGAACAATACGAAAGATATAGAAAAGGCGGCGCGCAAGCTGTTGGTACGCGGTCCAGAGTTGGTTATAGTTACAATGGGCGCGGTCGGAGCGTTAATAGTCACAGAGCAAGAAGCTATTCCTGTAGCCAGTTTTGCCATCAAAGCGGTGGATACGACCGCGGCAGGTGATGCGTTCAACGGCGCGTTGGCGGTCGCGCTGGCGCGGGGAGATGAATTGATTGAAGCAGTAAGATTTGCCAACGCGGCGGGGGCATTAGCTTGTAC
>CAZSIG010000003.1:4618-12307 GCA_964606195.1 uncultured Anaerolineales bacterium | reverse complement strand
CACTTTGATCACAGCGAAGCGAACGCGAAGCTGATCGAAATGCTCGCGGCGCGGCAGAAAGCACAACCATTGTTTGCCATTCATTCAAGCGACGTAGAATTACTTGGCAAAAGCCTATGGCCAGGAGTCTTTAATATAGGGCGAAGTTTATCGATTCCCCCTCTTGATGTACCATTGGATGACGAGCCTGAATTAGAGATGGGAATAATCAAATTGAGAGTTTTACATACTCCAGGACATTCGCCCGGTAGTGTTTCTCTGTTTTGCGAAGCAGAGCGGGTATTATTCAGTGGTGATACATTATTTCGCGAGGGCGTAGGGCGGGCTGACCTACCTGGCGGGGATTTTCGCGTTTTGAAGGAGAGCATCGCGAACAAACTATTCGCGTTGCCAGACGAAACGGTAGTCTATAGCGGGCACGGTCCGGAGACGACGATTGGATACGAAAAGCAGCATAACCCCTTCATTAACTTGCGAATGCCGCGATGATGCGCGAAACGTAAGACGTAATTTTCTCACCTTGAGGCTAATGAATGCTTATGACCGCGCATGGTAAACAGTAGCATTCTATCTATTTTATAGAGACGTACTGCTTGTCTACAACAGCTTGCCCCTCTTCGCTCAGGACAAAATCTATGAAGGATTCAATTTCGCGTGGGGGTTTGGAGGAAGTCAGCAAGAATAACGTTCTGCTGAGAGGATACTCTCGTGATTTTATAGTTTCTGCTGTCAATGCAACGCTATCAAGCGAGAGCGCTTTCACTTTCGCGGTCGAATTTGAAAGATAACTCATCGACACATAGCCGATCGCGTTCCGATTTTGGGATACGAAATCTACTACTGCCACACTGTGCGGCATGACTATGGCGCGCGGGGTTACATCGGAGCTTTTCATTATTTGTCCCTCAAAGACCGCGCGCGTTCCCGAACCATCCTCGCGGCTCACCACTGCGATTTCTCCGCCCGCGCCACCCACAAAAGCCCAATCCCATTCTTCCCCACTGAATACGGCGCGCAAGTTGACTAGCGAGAGGTCTTCGAGCGTATTTTGAGCGTTTACTATCACCGCGATGCCGTCGTAGGCAATAGCAGTAGCTCGTAAATCCTGTTCTTCATCACCACGCAATGGTCTGGAACTCATCCCGATGTCTATTTGCTCAGAACGCGTCGCAGTGATGCCGAACTGAGATCCACCGCCGCGTATCTCTATGCTGACGTGGGGAGTGGCGCGTTCATAGGCGTGAGCCAAATCGTGTATCAGAGGAAGCATAGCGGTGGAGCCAGCGATCGTTAAACTGGTTAGCTCAGTTTGCGTATCGGAGACGGTGCACGCGGAAGTTATGAATAGTATTAGAAATATCTTGATGACATTGAGAACCCTGATTTTGTAAAAAAAATCAGGGTTCTTTTGTATGACGAACTTCACTAAAATTACCCTCGCAAAGCAAAGACTATTAGACAAAAGAAGCCAGCAATCCAACAATATATAGCGAAAGGGTATAGGTCGCGACGTTGCAGATAGCGAAGCAAGAACTTGATACATAGATAGCCGCTGATCGCCGCGGCGATAAAGCCAACGATTA
Source organism: uncultured Anaerolineales bacterium (assembly GCA_964606195.1). Taxonomy (GTDB): domain Bacteria; phylum Chloroflexota; class Anaerolineae; order CAZSIG01; family CAZSIG01; genus CAZSIG01. The sequence goes on along the minus strand of CAZSIG010000003.1, from coordinate 10,724 downwards.
GTACGGAAATTTGTCCATATGTTACAGATGACACTGCGATTTTTATCACCTGTAACATACCCGCGCCCACAACTATTGGAGCAGAGAGCAGGAAACTGTACCGCGCCGCCGTCTCGCGGTTCAAACCGCGCCATAGTCCCGCTGCTATCGTCGCACCGGAGCGAGAAATTCCCGGCGCGATCGCCATGCCTTGAGCGATGCCGATAAGTACAGTATCTAGCCAGGTCATTTGGTGCATTTTCGAGATGGCATGTCCACGCGCGCTCTTGCGGCTGAAATACTCGCTGGCAGCTAATAACCAGCCGGTCACTAATAGTAGTGTGGCTACCCAACAAGGCGAATCGAAGATGCTCTCGAAAAAGTCCTCGAAGAAGAAACCCAACAACGCGCCCGGTATAGTACCGAAGAATAGCAACCACGCGGTTTTACGCTGCGGGTCTACGGCTATCGAGCGTTCAGCTATGCTCTCCAGCCATGCCCGAGCTAAAGCCCATAGATCGCGCCAGAAGAAGGCGATAACCGCGCCGATGGTGCCCAAATGTAAAACAGCATCGAAAGCTAACCCCGGATTTTCCCATTGCAATAGCCAGGGCACTAACACCAAATGTCCCGAGCTACTCACCGGTATGAACTCTGTCGCTCCCTGCAATATGCCCAAGATCAGGGCTTGTAAGAAATTCATTGATCTTGCCTCTCCTCCTGTATTTCGGTCAATTCCCGTTCACAACCTAGTTCTTCAAACATAGCTACGGCGCGATCGTAGTGTTCAACCGTAGCGTCAGCATTGCCTATTATCCCGTAAACGCGCGCGAGTGACCAGTGAGTATAGGCTTCTAAATTAAGACTACCGATTTTTTCAGCTTGTGCCAGGGCTTGCTGACAATAATCTAACGCGTCTTGAGTATTGCCTAGTCCCAAACTGGCCTCACCTAGAATACGTAGCGCGTCGGGCATATCACCTTCGTAACCGCGTTCGGTGCATATCTGTGTGGCTTTAACCGCGTATGTGACAGCCTTTTCGTATTCTTTTTGATCCTTGTGAACATCCGCGAGGTTTATGTACGCTAAGGCTACTCCATAGGCATCCCCTAGGTTTTGGAATTCCGAGAGGGCGTGTTCGTACTCAGCGATAGCTGTATCGTATTCGCCAATATCGTTATAGCACAACCCTAGATTGAGATGAGCGATGGGATTACCGATCGCCGCGCCTAGTTTCGTGGATATCGCTAGACTGCGTTTATAATTAGTAATAGCCTCCGCGGTTTTACCTTGATCACGATAGATTATACCGATGTTGCTGAGAATACGCGCCCGTCCCATTTTATCATCAATGCCCTCTGCTACTTTCGCGGCTTGGTGATAATGACTAAGTGCTTCTGTGTAGTTACCGCGCCGCCAATAAACTAGTCCCAACGCGTTATGTGCTTCATAAAGGGCACGTTGGCAATCTATCAATGCAAAGTCAAGCCGGCCTTGATAAGCCTCAGCATTACCCAGTCTTTCCCAAAAACGCGAATTTTCAGCTTCTAGTGATGAACTGAAAATTAGCACCCCTTTGCGATAATACTCTATGGCCTTATTGTATTCTCCTCGTCCGCGGTGGATGTTTCCAATGAGACGATGCAACACCGCGAATGTAGGAGCATCCTCACTAGCTAATGGTAGTATATCCTCATAGCGACGTTGCGCTTCGGGGTAGCGACCTTGTAGAGTGTATAAACGTCCTATGCCTTCTCCTAACGCCACCTGTATAGGACTAGGTAAGGCATGTCTATCTACCTTTTCGAGCAGGTCAATCGCGGCTTGTGCCTGCCCGCGATTGATGATGCTATCTAAGTGCTCTACAAGTAACAGGATCGCTCTTTTCACGTTGGTTGCTTCGGTGTAGTGATAAGCCGCTTCGAGATAATCTCCGCGCTCCTCGTAGAATCCTCCCGCCCAGGTATGAAGCTCGCGGTGCAGGTTGGAAGTGAGTCGCTGCCGTACTAAATCACCCAATACTGGGTGCAAATACAAAGCGCCGAGTTGGTCAACGCGAATAACATATCGTGTTAGCAATGTATTCAATACATTGGGCACGATTTTCGCCTCTTCTAATCTTCTTTGTAGACTTGGGGCATCTATCGGGCGTCTAAAAATGGAAATACTCTGTACAACCGCGCGTTCGGTTTCAGTCAGCGCGTTGTATACTTCATGAATAAGGTGATCCTCAACTCCTTTTACGCTTGACATGGACGCGATGAATTCTTCTACTCCTGGAGTGTTGACATCAAATCCCTGATTCTCGTGATGCTTCTCTACCCATGCTACAAATAATTCCAAAAGTCGCGGGTTACCACCGGTGTTGTAGTGCAGAGTTTTTAGTAATTCAGCGGATAAATGAATATTACATTGATTCAGAAACTGTTCAGTATCAGATAATGCCAATCCCGTTAGCATTGTGTACTCTGTACGAATTTCCAGCGCGGGGCGCTGGCGGCTGATGAGAATCAGGGGAATGCGTTCTGATATTAGGGTTCCAAACAGTGAAAGAATGCTTTGGTGTTCGGGACGTGCTGGTATTAAGACTTCAACATTATCAAAGCAAAGCATGTAGTCATCTTGTTTGAGGAGATTCAACAACTGGTTAAGTTTGACGTGCGCGGGATAGGGGTCTTCCAGTTGGCGCTCAATCTGTAAGAATCGCCATAGCCGTCCGTGACCTTGTTTCTCTAAAAAACGAGCTAATGCCGCGAGCACCGCGTCGAAATTGTCAGTTAATCCCTGTCGCAGAGTAAGCCAGAAAATGGGCATATCGATATACCGCGTCATCTCAGCCCCTAGAGAACTCTTTCCGACCCCGCCAAGTCCCTCAATGATCACCATGCCCTCTTGAGTTAACATATCTTGATAGTAAGCCAGTTCTTCGCGTCGTCCTACAAAGTTCTTTACAAGTGGGGGACGTTCTAATAACAAAGGGAGATCAACCAGCAAATCTTCGAGAACGCGACTCAAGGCGTCGATCGCTTCATCCAGCTTACGGTAGTAGGTGCGCTCAGAAATATAGTGCTGAGTTTGAAAGTGTATGGCGATATTGCTGATGCCTAATCTATCCTTGTGTAGATGAGTGTATAGGATTTGATAGTATTGCTCTGCGTTTTCATCTATATACTCGCTGTCACCAGAGGGTTTTAATCGCGCTACTGCCTTTTCCAGGACACGCTGTAGGGCACGTCCGCGCGCGGCGCGGTCAATCACAGCCCCTTCAGCTTCGAGATAGGAGCTAATCAACGCGGGGTTCATCAATGGTGATGTACCTAAATAATCAACATCTGAATAATTTTTAATAGCGTTTTTTATTTGTTCTTGGAAAGCGTCTACTAGAGCTTCCGTTGGCGCACGTTTCTTTGAGGTTTTTCCTTTGCGCCTGGGCATATTTCATCTCCTTAAGTTAGAGGATATAAATTGCGATTCCTTTGAAAAAACTGAACTCTCCGGCGGATTAGTTAGGGGGAGTAGACCGAATCTATTTTAACTCAAAAGCGCTGAATCTACAATTTTACAGGTAAGGGCACTGGTTCAGTTCAATTGGATTCTGAAAAGTCCCCCGCGAGTTAATCACGAATGTCGCGAATTTGCGAATAGCCCGCATAAAAAAGCAAGCAAATGCGCGTAATTTGGCCATTTGGGTTATTCGTGATCTATATCCAACTCAACTGAACCAGTCTCCAGGTAGGGAAATGGCTCTTTAATGACGTTCATTGCTACCTATTTATGTCTCACCGCGCGGGTTATCCCATAAATATCCCAAGTTTATCCCAAGTTTATCCCAAATGACGCGAATGACAGGGTATGAGTGGCAAAGTGGATTTGGTAAAAGGCAGATAAAAACAGAAGCTTCCATCTGTTTAACAGATGAAAGCTTCTGTAGCGCAAATGTGAGTTGCTCCGAATAACGGTGCTAACTATCACTTTTCATCATCAGCGGCAGATAGATATGATATATAGGACGCGGTTCAATGGTCAGATGACTGTAGGAGTTTGGTATCTCAATAATCTCGTCTTCAACACGTTGGGATAACAATGTTTCTTCCATAACTGTAAGTGACAAAGGCATGTCGTCTTTTACCTGTAATGTGAGGGTGACTAACTCCGCGTGAGTTGTAGTGATTTCATTACCCTGTTGAGTAGTTGCTACTACGAAACGAGCGTATCCTGTGACATTACTGATGATGTTACTTCCCTTGACTATGAATGCTGTTGATGGATCTGCAAATATGCCTATAGGTTCGATATTGGCAATGGCGAGTGATTCGGGCGCGTAGCTAAGACGTAAATCTATACCGCGCAATCCTTGAACGTCGCGACCGCGTACTACTACAGTTTTCGTCAGGGAATCATCTTCTGTGATTTCATCTGTAGCTATTGGGGTCATTGTACTTCGCGCTGTTTTGAAGTTCTGAGTTACTGACGCGGGAGGCTCCCCCGCCACCGAATCGAGATTTTTAGCTACCAGTACCATCTCGAACAGGTTGATCATACCATCTCCGTTAATGTCGTGTTCTAGGTTGGTGCCCCCTATATCGTTACCGATAATACTCAAATCTACGATGTCAACGCGCCCGTCATTGTTGGCGTCTCCGGCTATCAAGGTCACTGGCGGCGCGGAGTTGGTGAAGTTCGCGGTTGTAGTTATCTCTTGTGTCTGCCACAAATAGAGAGGATGACTATAGGTTATCAGATATGTTCCGGGCATTAAATCGGTAAATTGGCAACGCCCCTCTTTGTCACTGACACTTTCTGTAAGTGAAGGGTGCAATGTGGCAAATATACCGCTGTGATCGTTTCTTCCTTCGAGGCGCGGGTTGCCAACGATGTCTCCCAGCGCGACGATTACTCCTCCCTCCTGTACGCGGTGCGGGATCGCCTTGGGCTGCGCATCTAGCAACAGTATATCCTCAAGTTCCAACGCGGTTTCTCCCAGCGATTTGCCCTCAAAATTAAAGTATAGCAGGTTTCCAGTTCCTGATATCGGAGTAGTATCTCCTTGCAAAGTTATTGCGAAGTATGCGGTTCCGCTCACGTTGTCATAACTGTCGGTGGTAAATTCCCCCGGCTCAAACAGTTCTCCTTGAGTCATCTTAACCAACTCAAGGATGGCAGGATCCCAATTGAGACGTACTTGAGTACCATACAGTTCGGCTACATCTTTGATAGTTACCGCGATGGTAATTATCTCTCCGGGGGCTATCGCGCCGGTACTAGGAGTGATCTTCACTAAGGTATCAGACCATACAGGCAGATCATCGACTGGATCGCTAGGATCTTCGGGGGGTTCCGCGTGGTTATAATACGCTGCCAGAAACTCATCCCACAGTGTATCTGCCGCTAATTTGATATGTGAAGAATTATAGTAGCGCCGCTTCCAGTTATCTTGTCCTAATGGCGCGTACAGCGATAACCCTTTCACATCATCTAAATTCCAGTCTAAAGTGGGAGCGAGACTGTATGGCGTGTGATATTCTATCACTACAGCCTCCTCTATCGCGTTCATCATGTCATGTGCACTGTTCGCGACCGGTGAATTAGCCGGATAGCTTTGAGATAGTCCGTAAGCGAAGTCCCATTGATCTATATAAGTATCCTCACCGTCCAGAAAAGTGTCCTGATTGGAGTCCATTTGTGCCGCAGACAAAAACGCGTTTTGTATCGTATCAGTCACCGGTAATGTGTCTATTAACGCCGCCGCGAGGCCATCAATGGTGTTAACCACCGCGCTTACTTTGGTACTGCTGATTACACTAATTGTCATGGGATAAGGTGGTTCTTCCTGTTCAACCAAAGAGACGTAGACATTATGCGCGATCTTCTCCGCTAATTCTTTAGGATTCGTTTCGTTATCAACCGCCGCGATGTGCATATCGTACGCGAACTTAGCCCACGAAATATTCTCAGACATCACCAGATAATCTACTATATTTCGTAGCTCGTAAGCAACTTCACTCATGCCCATCAAACACGCGTCGAGATATAGCAGATCAATCTTGTCGTTGCCTTGTTGTGTAGCCCAGTAAAGTGCCTCTCCCAACACGCGAGTAGCCATAGAGTCTTCGGCTTGGTCATCCCA
>CAZSIG010000003.1:0-4518 GCA_964606195.1 uncultured Anaerolineales bacterium | reverse complement strand
TCCCATAGAACCAAAATATTGACATTGGGATTATCAGCTTCCGTCTCTAAATTGTTGAACAGTTCTCTAAATGCCGAATCTAAATTGTTATCTGTAGCTCCAAAGATGATGAAGGTAAACTGTTTAGACGCGACAGCCTCCGTGATGGTGAACGCTTGCGCGCTAGTCACCGTCTGTCCGTCGCTGGATACGGTCACATCGTAAGAGCCAATGGGTAACTGCTGCGCGGGTAAACTAGCGTAAATAGTAGAACTATTCACAAGTGTTACGCTGAGAAGCGCGGTGCTCCCGATCTTCACGGAGATAGGCGCGATAAAGTTACGCCCCTCAATAGTAAGATTGGCTGGAGCGTTCACTACCGTAGTGTCGGGGGATATTTTGTTAAATATGGGACGTCTGACATGCCGCCACACCCCCGCGCCCCCTACGTACACGGTCTCTACATTAAGGGAGGGCGCGATGGCAGAGGTAATATCGTTCACCGGACTCTTGCCCAAAATAATCCACGTTGTTCCACCATCCGCGGTATAGTAAATATCCTCGTTCGACGAGCGTCCCAGATAGATCAGGTTTTGAGTATCTAAAGTTCGTGCAAATGTGCCGTTACAATAGACACTCTCTATACCATTGGTCAATGGTGTCCAGGTATAACCATCGATGGTCTGGTAGAAACCGCTAGGTGTATCGGCATAGACTATAGTTGAAGTGATAGGATGAACAAATAACCGCTCTACCGTTTTGTCATTCAAGCCATTGTTTCGCGCCATCCATGTTGCCCCACCGTCGGTGCTGGCAAATATTCCACCCCCGTTAGTTCCCGCGTAGACTAACCCCAATTCGGAAGGCGCTACCGCGATAGATAGGGTCTCTGTAAACGTTCCCTGTTCTACCCAAGTCTCTCCTTGATCAGTACTTTTATACACTCCCTCCGCGTGTCCCAGATAAACAATATCAGGAGCGCTTTCGGCTAATGCTAATATACCTTTGGCTATCGTCACATCGGTTAAAACGGCTTTCCACGATATTCCGCTATCAGTTGAACGATACAGATCACCTGTACTAATATTTGGTTCTAGTCTTGCTGTCGCGTAGATAGTGGATGGAGAGATCGGATTAACGACCAAATCGCCGATATCCAGATAACGCAAACCCTGATTTAGCCCGCGCCAAGTTTGACCGCGATCGCTAGATTTATAAACTCCAACGTTAGTTCCCGCGTAGAGCGTATCTTGCACGATAGGATCAACAGCGATATCCCTGATTTTTAGAGAGGTGGCTAGAGGAGTCAAGCCATTGTTAAGCAAATTCCATTGCTCACCACCATTGGCGGTTCTGAATACTCCCCTGGCCGTCGCGGCATATATGACATTTTGGTCTGAATCGTTTATCAGCAAATCGCGTACTTCCGCCTCCTGTACTAAACCGCGCCGCGCCGAATACCAATTCGCACCTCCATCGGTGCTTTTGTATATACCCCAATTTTTGCCCTCTTGATATGTCAATCCCGCGTATAGTATTTGACTATCCAAAGGATCCACCCACAGGCGTTTAACCATTGGGCACAGCTCATTGTCACATCCTAGACCCTTATTCGCTTTTGTCCACGTCTCCCCTCCGTCTGTGCTTTTATATATCCCTTCAGTCCCAGAGGCTACATACACAGTTTCCGAAATACCATCTGTTATAACTACATCATAGGTGACACCGGCGCGAATTGTACTCCACGACTCGCCATCATCCATAGATCTCAACAATCCTTGATTCGTAGCCGCGTATATTATCGTTGGGGAAATCACATCGAATTCCAGGTCATACACTATTTCATTAGTCATAACTTGCATCCAGCTAAATCCCGCGTCAATGGTTTTGTATAGACCGTCATTCGATGTACTAACCCATAAGGTGTCAGTGAGGTTTTCTGGATTAGCTATTGACAACACATTGGTGATCACCCCTTTTCCTGACGGTGTCCAAGACGATCCTCCATCCACACTACGACGTATGCCGATAGACGAAAATCCCGCGTATATAGTATCAGGAGCCGGATTCACCAAAGAAACGCAATCTCGCGTCGCGGTATAGACTAGATTCCAGGTTGCTCCATCATTATTACTTCTGTAGATACCATTGCCTCCTACATAAACATATTGCCCATTGGTTATCAGCGTCTTCGCCGAGACCGCGTAGGGACCTCCGCCAACCCACGTATGCTCACTTGTTTGAGACAACGGCGCGGCATGTAATGGTTGTGGCTTTATCTGATCAAAGGCAATAAAATTTGTGCAGAAGAGTATAACCCCCAATAATATAGCGAACTTAATAACAGAGATTTTGTTAGCTTTAGTCAGAGATTTCATAATTACTACCTCCCTAAATAACTATTCCTATTTACTCAATCACCACCTCTTTATTATACCACAAATTGACCTTCGCGCACTGCCAAAAACTTCAGTCAAACTGCCATTTGGTGGTTATTTTCCTAAAAAATAGGGCGAAGTTGATAGTATCCCCAAAAATGAATCACTATTTATAGTAGCATAAATGGAGTGAAAAGGCAAGGGAAAACAATTCTCAATTACTACAAGGGATACAATACCACAACCGCGTCGCGGGATCATCTATTACCACTACCTTTTTGTGATGAGTTACTTACCAACTTATCAAACGGCGCGTTCAGAAGATTGAAAATATGAGCTAAGGAGCCGCGTACACTCTCTTTTGGCGATTACTTGACATAATATTGCTAGTGTGAATATAAATTTAGGTATAGTACGAGGTAAAAAATCAGTTCGCAACCCTTAACTTCGCACTATTTTATAAACCTCTGTCCCCACAGAATAAAGACTGCTCGCCGATTTTACTGACGAGCAGTCTACTCACTCCCACATGTTAGCAATCAGGGTAGGGCCTTCTCAACTCGCTAAACCTCCCGCAGGTTGAAACAAAAGAGCTTTGCTTCAGCGCAGTTACGTCTATAGAACCATACATTTTATCCGAAAACTCAAACCTGCGGGAGGTTTTTGCCGTCTTTGAGAAAGCCCTAGCAATCAGGGTTGTTCAATTCTAAAAATGCACGAAGCACCGCGCCGATTTTTTCGACAGAATTAACAGCATTGACCATTCATGCCATATCTCACCTCAATAGCCGCGCGGCAAAATAGCCACAATTACCTCACAATACGCTTATATTCGCCCTATATTATTAGCGACTACCTATACTTTTCCTCTATCGTATCTAACACCGTCGTGCGCCGCGCCGCCTGCCGCTTCGCATCTCGCTCCTTGACCACCGCGATGGGCGAGGTAATCTTCTCCAGCGCAGCTTCCCACGCTGAAGATTTAACCGGCATGTGATTGACCGCGAGGCGCCGAAACGTCAGGGCATTTTCTACGGGACAGACCTCTTCGCACGCGCCGCAGTAAATACAGAAACGGTCATCGAGCTGTAACTCATCATCCTCAATATACAACGCCTCACTAGGACAAACATTCGCGCACGCCAGGCATCCCTCCTCACACTCACTCACATCCAACGCGATGTCTCCGACGAATGGCTTAGTCACCTCTATCTCGCACTCTGGACAGGCAACCGCGCATTGCCCGCAGTAAATACAGCCCTCTTCATCAATTTGCACATCGGTGATACGCGTCGCCTTTCCCTTCGCGTCGCGTTCTATGGTAACTATCAACACATCCTCTACCGGGCAAGAGTCAGCGCACTCGTCCGCGCAGCACGGATTTTCTACTGCCGGTTGCCTCACAATAATGCTGGTTGCCAGCGCGGGAAACGTTTCGTACTCTAATACCTGTATCACCTCTTTACCATCTACCGTCATCTTGATAGCGCGTGTCGGACAAAGCACCACGCATTCTCCACACATCACGCATGTCTCTGGGTCGATCTCGATGCGCGGCGCGGTCTTCACTCTGCCATCTTCCAACTCCGCAGGTATCAGTGTGATTGATTCCTTCGGACAAATCTGTGGGCATATATTACACCCCACGCATTTTGCCAAATTCACATCCAAAATGTGATGTCGCGTTACCATCTTGCGTTCCAGATAAAAACCATTCTCGGTTTCAAATATGACCGTCGAGCCTCGTTTGATCGTTCTCATTTTCTCAAATTTCCTCCTACGATGGGCGAAAAGCCGCTAAATCATTGTAAAATTCACGAAAATCGCACGGAGAATTATAACACAATCGAATTGAAGGTACAAAGCCGCCCGCGCCATTATATCGCCTGCACACCGCGCCGATTTTGGAGTAAAGCTATCAATATAAGACATTATATTGATTTATTTGATCGCGCCATTAATCGAACGCAGATAACGCAGATTGACCTGATTTTCGCAGATTTTGGGACATATGCCGCAACTTTGGGTAATCAAAAACATAAAAATCAGCGTAAATCCGGAGAATCAGGAAAATCAGCGTTCCATTAGCTACGCGTCAACAAATCGATAGGACTTACGCAAACCGCGCTGGAATTTACCGCCGAGAACGCCGAGAACGCGG
>CAZSIG010000002.1:17795-26562 GCA_964606195.1 uncultured Anaerolineales bacterium | reverse complement strand
AGCTTCGCGGCGCATCACTCACCACCATTTACCCCACGAATCTGAGTTGACCCAATAATTCTTGCTTTCATTACGTCCTACGCATTACGTTTCACGGTACCACCAACACTGGACATTGCGCGAACCGCAGAACTTCCGTACTGACACTGCCCAGCATCAGTTCCGCCATGTTTGCCGGACCGCGCTTGCCCAACACAATAAGTTTAATCTCTTCCTCCTCCGCCACGCTCAAAATCTCCTGCGCCGTGCGCTCACGACGCTCGCGCACGATACCGCGCGCGTTCACGCCGCGTTGTAACAGCAAATCCACACAATCGTCCACCACCTCTCGCGCCGTCGCTTCATACTGGACAGTTAATCGATCGTAGCTTTCCGTCGCGGCGTAACGTGTGGGTAGATTATATATGTGCAATATCACTACCTCGCGGTCTGTAGCGCGCGCCAGGTTTTCCACATAAAGTAAGGCGCGCTCGCTTGCCGCTGAACCGTCATGGGCAAATAAAATCTTCCTAAACATCTTGCTCATCCTCCCAATTTACAAATCGATGGCTAACTCGCGGTATAACTGACGCCGTTGTTGTTCCATTTCCCACTCTAGTTGTTCCATCTCGCGCTGCAACTGTTCGATTTGGCGGCGCATCCGAATAATTATCTCCGTCCCCGTGATGTTGACGCCTAACTCGCGTAAACGGCGCACTCGCTGCAAGTCGCACACATCCGCGTCAGTCAGGGGATAGCGAATAACATCCATCTCGATAAATCTGTATACTACCGTCTTACTCACTCCGGCGCGTTCCGCCGCGATAACTTCCGTAATCAACGGCTGCGCTAGTTCTTGTCGTTCCTTCATTATCCACAACCTCCCCTCTACGACAAGTCTCGTAATTCTTCAAATAGTTTCTTCTGGCGCGGGGTCAGATTCGTTGGCAGAAGCACACGTATCTTCGCGTACAAATCACCATACACGTCAGAGCGTCCTAAATGGGGCATTCCTTTACCGCGCAGCCGAAACATACGTCCGTTCTGCGTCTCCGCGGGGATCGTCAGAGCTACCTGCCCGGTCATCGTCGGGACGCGGACCTCCCCGCCCAACACCGCGGTGTACAAATCTACATCTACATTCGCGAATAGATCATCATCCTTGCGCTCGAACTGTTCATCGGGCACCACTTTGACGACAAGATATAAATCGCCCGCCGCGCCTCCGCTACGACTCTGGCCCCCTTGCCCCGCCATGCGGACGCGCGTTCCGGTCTTCGCTCCCGCCGGAATCTTTATCTCCAGGCGACTTCCGCCCTCTTTTTGTAGCACGCGTTTTGTACCGGAATACGCTTCGCGCAGCGTTATCTGCACTTCATGTTCGTAATCTTGCCCGCGCCGAGGACGAACGCGCTGCCGCGTATCAAATCCACCGAAGCCCCTTGCGCCGCTCATGCCTTCCATTCCCCCCATGTTTCCAAAGATTTGGGAGAAGAAATCGGAGAAGCCTCCCATATCACCCAAGTCGCCCATGTTCCCATAGCGTACATGCACGCGCGGGCCTCCTCCCGCGCCACCGCCTCCCCATTTACTCCAATCGAAGCCACTCGGATCACCGCCTGCTTGCTGATAGCGGAACCAATCCGCGCCCAACTGGTCATACTTTTGACGTTTTTCAGAGTCGGAGAGCACTTCGTAAGCCTCGTTGATTTCTTTGAATTTTTGTTCCGCTTCTTTGTTATTTGGATTTACATCAGGGTGGTATTTTCGCGCTAGCTTACGATACGCTTTCTTGATTTGCTTCGCGTCCGCGCTCTTAGAAACGCCCAATGTCTTATAATAATCTCTGTATTCCATAATCTCTCCTTCATCCTCAGCGGATTTAGCCAATCGAACCGCGTGGGTCATAAGATAGCCAAAACCCACTCTATCCGCTTAATCTGCTGACTCTATTTCGCTCTCGTTGAAAACCTTCGCGGTGAAAACATAGATTTGACCATTCTTCCAGCAACCGTCTGTCATCTCCAGTCCCGCCTTGCCGCAAATCTCTCGTAGATATTCGGCGCGATCCCAACCCTGCTCCAGCGGCACTTGCGGTAGAAAGACGCCCTGATTATTTCCCTGCACCAAAATGATGCCATGAGTTCCAACTTGAATCTCGTTCGTATCAGTGATCAGGCGCGGTTCGGACAGTACCGATATTTCCACTTCCAGCTCATCAAGCTCATCTCTGGTGACTGGCGCGAACCGCCGATCATTCACCGCCGCGCTGACCGCGACGTTCTGAATCGTCAGGTACAGCGGCGCGCGCCCGATGATATGCCCGATACAACCACGCAGGGCAGCATTTGCGGGAACAGCTTTTCTTTTTAAGGTGACGAACGCCCCATTTTGCCGCAACAGCGCGGGATTAGTGATCACGTATGTTGGGAGCGTGTTGATCTCCAGAAATTGTTCTATCGAATCGCGCGCGATGCCGAGCATCAACCGTTTCTCTTCTTCGGTGTAACTTTCTTGATTTGGAGTTGTAAGTGGCGTGGGAGTGAGCAACGCGCTATTTATATCTATATTTGGATCACCAGCGGTTTCGCGATAAAACATCACCGCGCCGTAGCCTACAACCTGTTCCCGATTACCAAACGGTGTATCACCGGAATTAGCGTAAAACAGCGCGATAGCTTTATTCGCGCCCAGAGCCTTCGATACTCTCATTGTAGTCAGCACCGCGCCCTGACTGCACGCGCACGTTGACAGATTAGCTATTTCCTCGTTCATGTTCGCGGCGATTACTGCGGTGAATTCTTCAGGCTCGAACGTCTCTATCGCCTGCAATGTCTCCGTATCAACGCGCACCGCGTCCTCGTATGCTGGATAGTGAGAAAGATCAGTACTACCTACGATCAACGTGTCGCGCCCCGCTAAAACCTCTGACAGAATTTCGCTCAAGCGCGCGATGTTCTCCGCCGTCGGGTTTCGAAACACTATCGGCACGATTTTGAAATCGTTCGTCAGGGCACGTTGCAAAAACGGCACCTGATTTTCGACCGGGTGTTCCTCCTTGAACGCGGCGCGGTCGAACTCGATACGCTCGTCCGCGCTCACCAACGCTTGCGCGATAGCTTCGTCGATCAACACCGTGCCTAACGGCGTCTCCCACGCGCCCGCGGCATAAACCGCGATCTCCGCTTTTCCGTTTCCCGAATGGGTATCGCCGATGATGACTACGGTGTCATATCGCTCCTCCGCGACTTGAGCGAAGGCGCGTCCCGCCACCGCGCCGGAGAATATATAGCCCGCATGGGGCACGAGCAAACCGAGTGGCTTCGCGCCGACGTTTTCGCCACCTTCCGCCAGATATTTATCCACCGCCGCCGCCAGTTTATCCGCTTCGGCGGGATACCAGCGTCCCGCGCCGGAGACTTTCCATTTCTCTATAGTAGGGGATGGTGTCACTGTTTCCGGTTCGCGCTCTTCTGTGATGGTAGGTGGCGCGACTTGTGGCTGTGGCGTGTCGGTTGGCGCGGGCGAGATGCACGCGGTTAATGTTATGACGAATAGAAATGCAACAAATCTTTTCATCGGTACTAATTATAGGCTAAGTTTATTTGATTTTTATTAGAGAAAGGTTAGAAATTCGCTAGAATCGCTCGCACGAGAACAGTAAAGTGCAAATCCCCCGCGAACGCGGTAACGAAAAACCCCGTTTGGGAGTAATTAACGGGGCTTTTTGAGTATGATGATCAAAGCGTGACGCACTTCGTAAATACGTCGCATCTTCGTTTTACACATTATTCGCTTGGCTCTGGCGCAGTTGCCTCCTGCCCGACTCCATTTTCGCGTATCTTATCCAAAGTCTCCGCGATGTCCACTAACGCCCTGGCAATAACTACTAAAGCCAAAGACGCGTCGACCGCGAAGCCCTCGTCTTCGGCATACACAGAATTTGCCACCGCTTCAAGCTCAGCGCGCATTGCGTTATATTTTCTTCTATCTGTTTCCATAATTCCCCCTTTCCTGCACTCAAGACTATTCTGCCTTAACTAAACCAAAGAAACGAAAAATCATCAGTTTACTTGCCTTCACATGCGATCAACCCCTGTCGCGCCTGTTTTGCCAAATTATCCTCCGCGAATTCCTCTCCCAATACTTCTAACGCAGTCTCAAAAGCGGGGCGTGCACTATCACATTCATCGATGAACGCGTAAGACCAACCCAACGTGATATTCCACTCCGCAACGCGAACCATAGGCAGACCATTGAGAGCCAGTGCCTTCTCAAAATTGGGGATCGCATCCTCGTAGTTTCGTTTAGTGTAATAAGTCAGCCCAAGATGACCGTAAGCGGAGGCATAAGTAGGATCAACCTCAATTGCCTGCTCGAAAACTGTCATGGCGCGGTCTGGCTCACCCATCCCGTAATACGTCCACCCTAGCTCATCATGGCACTCCGGATTTTCTGGATCTACCTCTACCGCTTTCGCGAACTTCTCCGCTGCCGTCTCGTAGTCTCCCAAGACGCGATGTACCCTACCCGCGCTGATGTACAGATAGCTCAGATTAGGATTTAGCGTAATCGCTTTCTCATATTCCGCTAACGCGCTTTCGTAATTGCCGCGCCGCTCCAGCACATAGCCCATATTGCGGCGCGCATCGAGATTGATGGGATCCAATTCCACCGCGCGTTCCACCGCCTCTGTCGCTTTGCTCCATAATCCCATATCAGCATATACTTCGCCCAAGAACGCGTGTGCGGAGGCGTTGCTGCTGTCTAACTCGATAGCTCGTAGACACGCGGCGCGGGCTTCTTCGTATTCGCCTTGCCAGTCCAACGTCATACACAAAATCGCTTGATTAGTCGTACTATCCGGGTCAATCGAGACCGCGCGCTGCGCTCTTTGTACCGCCTCCGCGTATCTTTTGCGCAGGGCGAGCAATTTGCCCCAGCGGGCGAACGCGGGCGCGTTTAGTGAATCTACCTCCGTAGCCTTTTTGTACCGCGCCATCGCCTCCTCTAAATCACCCTCGCGAAACAGCGCGTCACCCTCCACTAAATAGTTCGCGGCGGTCTCATCGGGCAGCGGTTCAGGCGGATTTAGCCTCTCCAGCCATTCGGGATGTTTGACGTAGATGTACAATATACCGAAGTTTATTGCTAATAAAATCCAAATGATCCGCCTGGGCCATGGATTGTACTTCTTCTCGCGTCGAATGTACACGGACTTACCTTTCCAGTTCTTTTCCGTACAAAGTGACTATGAATTCCTCTCCCCGTTCAGCGAAATCAGGTTCGCGCCCCGCGTGGTGCCGCATCTCTCTGATCATCAAAGGTACGCCTTGCCCTAAAATCTCAATATAGCCGTAATTGTTCAGTAGTTTGACAATGAATTGGTTCCGACTGAACGAGACACCGTAGCGGATATTTTCTAGGGTGACGGTATTGGGAAGACGGCCCGGACTTTTAATCTCAATGCGATTATCAAAAATCAAAATAGTGACGCGAGAGCCACTGATGCTGTAATTTCTATGTGCCACCGCGTTAGTAATCGCTTCGCGCACTACCGTTTCGGGGTATTGCGTGATCTCCACGCGGCGCGCGCTTTCTAGTGTAGTTATCGCGGCAGTGTTATTCATGACAAATTCTAAAGCCTGATCTATCATCTCAGGCAAAGGCGCGTCGATGTGCCTGGTTCTGAGCAGTTGTGCGGATATTTCATTGCCATTATACCGCGCCACCATAATTCCCGCTTGAAACAGGATGTTAGATGGATTGAGTGCGAAAAATAGAATGCCCCCCACCGTCGCGTCGCCGTCGTCGCTCAGAATGTGCGCGTTAATCAACAATCTTTCCAAGCTGATCTCAGATTTATGTAAATCCAAGTCGTAGACTTGCGCGAAATATCTCTCCAAGTGATACGAATCCAGGTCATCCATAGTAGTACCGGGTACCGCGCTGGTATCGTAATGCACAAATCCCGCTGATTGGAACAATCGTCCTAGCTCTTCTTTACTAGTTCTTCTCTTTTGATTATCGGCGCGAATATAGTAAAGTCCCCGATTGGTACAATATGGTTTATCCGCGCCCTTCGGAATATGAACTGCTAACACAGCTTTGCCGGTAACTTCGATTTCCTCGATGGTGGGTACAAACGTAGGCACACAGTTATTGCGACATACTCCCAATACACGTTCGCGCAGTCGTTGGGAATCATTTACGCCGTAAATTTGTCCGTCATCTTCCACTCCAAATAAAAGTATGCCACCTTCGGAATTTAGAAAGGCTACTATTTCAGCAGCTATATTGTCCGCGTCGGAGAATAACCGCTTGAATTCTAAATATTGCCCTTCACCATTAGTTATGAGCGAATTTAATTCCAATATATCCATAGGATTTTAACTGCACTTTTCAACGTTCAAGAACTAACTCAGGTCGCGTCTCCCCCGGCAGCAAATCGAAGGCGTACTCGTTATACTTGCCCCCCGCGTTCCAGTAGCACCAGCCATACGCCCCCACATCCGCCGCGGCGCGCTTCTGTGCTTTGAGTTTATCCAAATCGTACTCCACGCCGTAAATCGAATAATGTTGCAGCCAGGGCCGAATCTTAGTTCGCGTCTGTGCCATGCCGATTTGGTAGCTTCGCGCCACCACGTCATACGGATACTCCGCGGGGTTCGGGAAGCCCATGCTCGTCGGCGCGAAGGTGGATGGATAGACCATCGGGCAAATATAATCCATGTATGGCGCGATGTCCACCAAACGCTGCCCGATGCCCATATCACTCAACGTCCACACGGTCAAGCCGAACGTATCCGCGGACATGAATATTCCCGTCGGCAGCAGCGCGGCGCGTAGGTTCTGCATGAATGTGCGCAGAGTGCGCGTCCGCGTCTCCGCGGTGACGGTGAAACCATCGGTGAACGAAATCGCGGGGGTACAACTCGGCCACGGCTCTCTATCGGGGTCATTTCGCGCCTCTTCGCTCACATCGTGATAGATCGTATTTTTGATGTCTCCATCCGAAGGAAAACGAATATAATCGAACTGTATCTCATCGAATCCCATACGCGCGATCTCTTTGGCAAGACCGATATTGTAATCGTGTACCTCCTGGCAGAACGGATTGCCCCATCCCAGTTTTTCGCGGTCGAGCCATATCACCCCATTTTCGCGCCGCGTCGCCAAATCGGGACGTGCCTCCGCGAGGGGATTGTCTTTGAACACCACGATACGCGCAATCGCGTAGATGTCGCGTTTCTCACATTCTGCTAGAAATTCCTCGACGATCATGCGCCCTTTGATGCGTTCTGTATCGATTTCATCAGTCAGCGGCACCGCGCTATCGTAACCGATCCAGCCGCGGTCGCCTTTCATATCTACCACTACCGCGTTCAATTCGGTGCGTTCAATCATATCCAAAATCCCGATTACGCGATCGGGCACGGCGAGTAGTCCGAATGAGATGTACACCCCTTTCACAAGGAATGGCGTCAATACCACATCCAGCGTGGTTTGTCCATTGAGTGCGACGGACTGCTTGGCGTACGCGCTCGCCTTGAACATCAGTTCCGCGTCGGCGGGCAGATTTTCCCAAACGTAGTTACCTGCTCCGTCAGTTTGTACGAAATTATCTCCATGATAGACGAACGCGCCCGCAATCGGTCTATGTCTCTCCGCGTCGTACACCGTTCCCCGCATTGTGATGCCCTCCGCGTACGCGGGAACCGTCCCAATCGACAAATATACAAATGCGCAAATACACAAATACGCAAAGGCGCGAACCAATGTCACCTTGCTCATTTGCCGATTCTCAACAGACGATTTCGCGATGTATACGCGCCCCCAAGTCTTGCAACTTCTTCTCAATTTTCTCATAACCTCGATCAATCTGTTCCACATGTCTAATGACGCTGTGCCCTTGTGCGCACAACGTCGCGGCTAAAATCGCCATTCCGGCGCGAATGTCGGGACTGTCCAATACATCACCGTGCAATCGTGCCGGCCCGACGACGACGGCGCGGTGCGGGTCGCACAAGACTATCTTCGCCCCCATTGAAATCAGCTTGTCCACAAAGAACAAGCGGCTCTCGAACATCTTCTCGAAGAACAATATCGTGCCATGGGCTTGTGTGGCAATCGTCAGCGCAATGCTCATTAAGTCGGATGGAAAACCGGGCCAGGGCGCATCATCGATTTTGGGCACCGCGTGATGGGCATCGTCTTGAATGATTAGTTTTTCATGGCACGGCACAAATATATCGCCATTATCGCGCACCTCTACGTTGATGCCCAATTTCTTGAATACCAACAAAATCATTCGGAGGTCTTCAGGTACAGTATTTTTGACCAGCAGCTCACCGCCGGTCATCGCCGATAGCCCGATGAAACTGCCGATCTCGATATGGTCGGGGGTGATTGCGTGTTCCGCGCTGTGCAATACCTCAACGCCATCTACGGTGTACGTGTTATATCCGATACCCGAAATTCGCGCTCCCATTTTATTCAGAAAGTTCGCCAAATCGCAGACATGCGGCTCGGAAGCCGCGTTGCGAATAATCGTGCGTCCCTTTGCCAGCGCGGCTGCCATCAGTGCGTTCTCCGTCGCGGTGACGCTCGCTTCATCAAGGAAGATGTCCGCGCCGTGTAGCTCGGTGGTCTCCATGTGGTACGAGTTGTTGACCTCGATCTTCGCGCCTAACGCCTCCAATGCCATGAGATGGGTGTCGACGCGCCGCCGCCCGATTACGTCACCGCCGGGCAGCGGGAGTTTCACGCCGCCACACCGCGCCAGCAT
>CAZSIG010000002.1:9591-17695 GCA_964606195.1 uncultured Anaerolineales bacterium | reverse complement strand
CTAACAAAGTTTACATGGCGCGTTTTGACCAATGCTTGACGTTACCGCGACGTTCTCACGACCGTAGGCGCATGAAATGGCGAATTAGCTCCCAGTAATCGCGGAGTGATAGTTTGACCGGATGCACGCGGCGCGCAATCGCGTACCCTTTCCATAATTTGTGTATCAGCCAATACAGTTTATTCGATGGTAGTTTGATGAGTTGCCTGATTAAGGGGATTAGCGCGCGCCATTCGACCGCGATGGCGAAAAACCGTTGCAGGTTTTCCATTTGCCGCTTGTGCTCCGACGCGAAGTTGAGTATCGAGTGATCCCACGCGAGTTCGCCAATATCTTCCAGCGTACCATCTAACAGCCCTTCCTCTTCGGTGAACTTCCCCAACGCGGTACGCGGATAAGGTTGATAAATCATCGCGTAAGCATAAGTTGGCTTGATTTCGGCGTTAAGCTCGATGGTGGAAAAGTCGTCCGCCAGCGTGCTGGTGGGCAAACCGACCATGTTGGTAGTTGTGAAGCGCAATCCACCCTCGTGCATCAACCGCGCCGCGTTGATAATCTGTTCGCGGCTCATCTGGCGATTTAACACTTTATCGCGCAGATCATCGTTTCCCGTCTCGACGCCCATGCTCGCACAGTGGCACCCTGCCTGTTTTAGCAGCTCGACTTGCTCTGCGGTGACTAAATTCGCCCGCGTGTTCGCGAAGAAGGGTATGCCGATCTCGCGAGGATATTTCTCCGCGAATTCCTCTAGCCATTTGTGAGAAAGTACGAAGGTGTCATCTACGAAGACGACGAATTCGAGCGGATAGTTATCCTTGACGTAGCGGATCTCCGCGATCATGTTGTCCACGCTGCGCTGCCGAAAACGTTTGCCCTTGCCCTTGTAAATCTCCGCCAACGAACGATTAAAACAGTATGAACAGTCATAGGGACAACCGCGCCCGCTGATGAAATGCTTGATCTTGCTGCGCCGCGTGATGGGGTCTTTTTGGTAAACGAGATCGCGATCAGGCAGAGGTAGAGTATCCAAATCCGCGATGTAAGGACGCACTTCGTTGTATATCGTCTCGCCATCGAGGTTGAACCACCAATTGGGAATGTGTGGATCGACCGCGCCGCGCTCAAGCGCATTCGCCAAGTCAATCATCGCGAGTTCTCCTTCACCGATACATATTCCATCGACTCCCGGCTCCTCGATCATTTCGGGGAAAAAGGTCGCGTGTGAGCCGCCGAAAACGGAGAAAACCGGCGCGACCTCTTTGACTCGGCGATTCAGTTCAAAATAATAGCGTTGGGAGCCGGTCAGTACGCTGTAGGCGACGATACCCGGCTTGAACTTCCGCGTTGTCTCCAGCACATCTTCGTAATCCTCTACCGCCAATCGCACCTTGTGCCCCGCGGCTTTGAGCGCGCTGGAAAGGTGCATGATCCCTTGTGGCTCGTAGTCGATTCGTTTTTCGATAAATAAAACGCGCAATTATACCTCCGTCGGCTGTTAAATGCTGACGTAATTATAACCGCGCCATTGCGACTTGACAAATGGTACAGGACTTGCGCAGATGATACGTGATGCGTAAAACGTATCGCGTAACCTGTTGTTTCTCTTCACGTTTCACGCATCACGCCTTCACTAGCCGTTTCGCTTTAGCTTACCGGTGCGCTTCGCGTAGCGCTCGGCGCGGTTAAAGATTAACATGCCCAGTGGAATGAGCATCAGACCGATGAGTAATAGCGGCACGATGATATGTCCCAAGTCCCACAGCGACGCGCCATCTAGCAGGCTCGCCCGCATACCGCGCAGCACGTAGGTCGCGGGACAGATGCGCGCGATCGGCTGCATCCATTGTGGTAAAACCTCAACCGGATAGTAAACGCCAGAGACCAACAGAATCAACGCCTGAAAGACGTGTGTCATCTGCGCCCCGCGTTCCGGTGACAACAAAGGCAGTACTGCCGCGATAATCCCCATGCCGATGAACGACAGACTTCCGGCGACCATGAGCGATACCGCGCTGACGAAGTTCGCGTTGCTCAAATCGAGTTGAAAGAATATCGTCACCACTAGTAAAATGATGGCGGTGTGCAATAGCCCGAACACTAGCGAGAAGAGCGTCTGGCCCACTAGATGAGTCAATCGCGTGATGGGCGCCATAAATGTGTACTCTATCGTGCCCTCCCATCTTTCCCACGCGATCGCTTCGCTGACCTGGTCGAACACGACTGAAAGGTAGTGCCAGACGAGTGTGCCGATGAGCAGATACATGATGAGGAAACTGGTATCCATCGATTTGCCGCTAATAGCCTCCATCCCCGCGCCGATGTAGGTAATCGACAGCGCGTTGACGATGGAATAGACGACCCAGACGACTTCCCACGCGAGATACCGTTTCGTCAAGTTGAAATTGCGTTCCACGAACGCGAACGATGCTTTGGTTTCGTGTACTAATTGTTGTAACATTTCCATATCTCCTAAAAAAGTTGGGTCTCTGGGATTTTGCAGGGTCGCGAACAAAGTGACCTGTAGGGCGGCTTTCCATAGCCGCCGTTTGGGATAACTATGGATACGGCAGGTAAGAAACCTGCCCTACCATGCGAACTCCCAAAGAGCCAAAAAGTTATTGGTGGTTAATCGGACACTGATTAAGACAGATTTTCACTGATCGCGAATGCCCAACGCGGTTGGGCAACTACCCACAATTTACGTAAGTCCTAACCCAAAATCAGTGTCCAGTACTAAATTTGTCCATCAACCAGCATCTTCACTTAAATCTTTGCCAGTTAGCTCCATAAATACGTCCTCCAATGTTGGTTCGTAGCCGTTGTTGTTGCTACTAACCGCCGCGTCTGTAGGAGGAGCGCGGCGCGGGACTAGTTGTTTGAGTTGTGGCGGCGTGCCCATCGCGACGATATTACCGGTATCCAAGATCGCGATGCGGTCGCACAGCTTATCTGCCTCGTCCATGTCGTGTGTCATCAACAGCACCGTCGTATCGTGAGTATCGCGTATTTCGCTGACGAACGCCTGCACCTCGCGCTTGGAACGAGGGTCTAATCCCGTCGTCGGCTCGTCTAACAGCAACAGGTTCGGCGCGGTGAGGAAGGCGCGCGCGATGGCGACCTTCTGCTGCATTCCGCGTGACATGTCCTCCAATGGGTCAGTCAAGCGATCTTGCTTGATGCCTAGCTTACTGAGAATCTCGACTGAGACCTCCATAGCTCCGCGTGGTGAAACGCCGTAAAGGCGCGCCGCATACATCAGATTCTCCAGCGCACTCAATTTCTTGAAGAACGCCGCGTCCACAGAGACGCGATTGATGAGCCGTTTCACTGCCATCTCCTCGCGCTCCACATCGTGACCGAACACCGCGATGTTTCCCGCGTCGGGCACAAGTAGAGTGGAGATGAGGCGTACCAACGTAGATTTGCCTGACCCGTTCGGCCCCAATATACCGAATATCTCACCGCGCCGAATTTCCAGACTCACGCCGTTCACCGCGACGATACGTTTGCGATGACCGTTGCCATTGCCATTGCGTTTGAACCAGCGTTTCCACCACGCGCCGTTGCCATTTTTGACGAAGGCTTTAGTTACACCATCCACAACCAGTCCGTAGTCATAATTATGATATTGATTCAACATCTCTCCTTCTCCTTAATCTAATCAGAAAATATAAAAAGCCGCAAGCTTGTACGTATTCGACGTACTCACTCACGGCTGAACCCGTTGCGCCACGCGGCGCGGTTATGATTCGTTGTCACCAAAAACAAAAAAGCCGTGAGCTTGTACGTGCTTGGCGCACTCGCTCACGGCTGTTAATAGCTTCGTAATAACTAACAGTCAATGGGCGCACTACGCCAACGCGTGCGAACATCCCCCTCGTTAACCGAGGTGTAGCTTAACACTTTAGCCAACATGTGGTTAGCGTAGTTTTTCATTGACCTAAATCTCCTTAAATCCTTACGAAATACTTACGGGTTAATTATACTCTATAAACGCGAGTTTGTCAAAAATGCGAAGCTCTACGCGGATTTGTGGGGTAGGGCAGGTTTCCATACCTGCCGTTGGGGGTGATGATGATATAGAACGGCGGCTAAGAATACCCCTACGGGTAGGCTGCGCGCAGCCGTCCTACGCAGGCATTACTTACCCCACGAATCTGAGCTGACCTAAGCGCGAAGCATCAACGTTTTTGCGCGATGCAGATGATGGCTGTACCTATCGGCAGTGGGATGAAGCGCAGTACGGTTGCCTCTACTTGACCTACCAACGTCAACACCGCGTTGACCACCGGATGAGTAGGTTCCATCTC
The DNA here is from genome assembly GCA_964606195.1 of uncultured Anaerolineales bacterium. GTDB lineage: Bacteria > Chloroflexota > Anaerolineae > CAZSIG01 > CAZSIG01 > CAZSIG01. The sequence continues at coordinate 13,385 of CAZSIG010000002.1, read as the reverse complement.
GACTTGATAGGCGTCTTCGTCGTCGGGGGTGGCTAAATCGGGCGCGGAGTCATCTCGCCGCGCTAGTATCATCGCGGCGGCTAGAGGAAAGATGAAAAAGTTATTGTAAGTAATATGGCGAACTTCGAAGCCGGTTTTATGAAGTACGTCCGATAGCTGCGCGGTCGTGTAACGGCGATAATGTTTGTTGATCACGTCGTTATAGCTCCACAACCACTGAAACGCGGGGACGGTGACGATGATGTATCCGCTCTTTTTAAGTACGCGGTGACACTCGCTCAAGATAACCTGATCATCGGGACAATGTTCTACTATATCCAGCGCGGCGACCAACTCGAATGAGGCGTCGTCAAAGGGCATATTCTCCGCGTGTCCCTGTCGCACGTCGTAACCGCGCTTTTGCGCGATGGCGATCGGTTTGGGATTATTCTCGATGCCGATGACATCTCCATAATGACTCAGATGGTGAATCATATTCCCCGCGCCGCTGCCCACATCCAGAACCTGACGCTTCGCGCCGTGAGGGTTGATGTACTTATTCAACAAAGTCACCAGGGCACGCGTGCGGCTGGCGAACCACCAATGTTTGTCTTCTTCAATCTCCATGATTTGATTATTTGTTAGATTACTCATTTGTGTTTACCTGTATCACATAATTATTAACCGCAGAGGGGGCAAAGGACGCGGAGAAGGATCAAGTCTCTCCTTGCTAGAGACATAAGCGTTTATTGAAAACACATATCGCGGCGCGTTAAAAATGCCATTTGAAAAATCTCAGCGCTCTCTGCGCCTTCAGCGGTAAAAATATTCTGAATGGGGGCGAACACATAGGTTCGCCCCTACTCGATGGCTATTTCGTATACATTTCTTTTCGACCAGCCGGAAGCAGCGGAGACCTCGCGCGCCGTGTCTTTGGCGGAAGTACCCTCGGCGCGTAGCTCTTTGACCGCTGCCCAAACGCGGTTTTCAGTCCATCGATCATCTGCCGCCGCCCCCGCGATAACCAACGTAAACTCACCACGCGGCGCGGTGCCGGTGAAATGTTCTATCGCTTCGCTGACGGCACCGCGCCATATTTCCTCGTACATCTTCGTCAACTCGCGACCGACCGCGACTTCGCGATCGCCCAGAATCTCTCTTATATCATTCAGCGTGTTCAGCAAGCGGTGCGGAGCCTCGAAGATTATCAGGGAGTGCGGTGAATTTTTCATTGCCTGCAATGAACTGCGTCGCGCGGTAGCTCGACGTGAGAGAAACCCTAGATAGGTGAAACTGTCGGTGGGTAATCCCGAAGCGACCAGCGCGGTTATGGGGGCGGTTGGTCCCGGTATCGGCACGACGCGAATACCATGCGCCACCGCGGCTACAACTAACTCATAACCTGGGTCAGATAAGCCGGGCATACCCGAATCGGATACGACCGCGATGTCCTTACTTTGTAATTGTTCCAACAGGTACGCGGTTTTGGTCGTTTTATTATGTTCGTGATAGCTGGTAATTGGCGTATGGATTTCATAATGGGAGAACAGCTTTTTGGTGTTTCTGGTGTCCTCCGCGGCGACCAAATCCACTTCGCGCAGTATTCTTAAAGCGCGTAAGGTAATATCTTCCAGGTTGCCCAGAGGTGTCCCTACCAAATACAGCGTACGATGCGACGCGCTAGAATTCGCTTGCTCATTTCCACTCATCAATAGTCTAGCTCATCGGGAATTTCGGGCGCGGAGCCAACTACGCAGCGGAATCCGACCGTCTCGTTCGTTGCGTCGGGAAGATGCGCGGCGCGAAAGGCACAGCGTGCCTGTAGGCTGTAATGTGCCCATGAGCCACCGCGCAGAACGCGAAATTTTTCCCCATAGCGATCGCGCCAGCCGTGATAGAAGGATGCTACCTCTTCGTAGCCGTCATATCCTTGATAAAAATCCTCTACCCACTCCCACACGTTTCCCGCCATATCCGATATTCCGTATGGGCTGTTGCCACTGGGGGCATATTTACCAGTCGGTGTTGTTCCTCTCTCTCCCCCTTCTACGATGTTACACCGCGTTATATCGAATTCGTTGCCCCAAGGCCACATGCGCCCATCTGTACCGCGCGCGGCTTTTTCCCATTCTGCCTCTGTGGGCAATCTTTTTCCTACCCATTCCGCGTATGCTTGGGCATCATGCCAGTTTACTGTCGTCACCGGGTGATTCGCTTTGTCCGCGGGGTAGATGTGTTTGCCCCAACTGATGGGGGGACGATGCTTGGTGGCTTTCAAAAATTCGTAGTACTCCGCGTTGGTCACTGGGTGCTGGTCAATGTAAAATTCTTCCAAATCAATCTCGCGCTGTGGAACCTCAGCTAACACTAGGTCACTTTCCCACGCGTACCGTTTAATCATCTTCTGTAGCTCACGCATATCTGAGCCTATCAAGAACACTCCCCCGGGAACTCGTTTCATGTCCCTGCGCAGTCGGGCAGCCTCAGTAATCTGTATGATTTCGGGCAATTCGCCAAATTGTTTGATGAACTGCCGCGCTAATTCTAATACGCGCTTCCATTCACTGGCGCGATAAGCCTGCACAATCCAGCTATAAAAACCTGCAGGATTCGACTTGGTTTGCCGCAAACCGCGTAGTTTGCTGATATATTGCGATAGCTGTTTGTCGGGAGAGATTGAACTGGCGCGTTGATAGAGGCTCAATGCCTGAGTCCATTCTCCCACTTCCTCTTGATTACGCGCCCAGCGCAACATGATATTGGAGAGGTGCTGCCGAACTTTGGTCATGCTCGGTGCGATCTCCAGAATGCGCCCATATTCGACGGCAGCGGCGCGCTCATCACCGCTTTTCTCTAACTGAATACCGTACGCCAAACGTGCCTCGACAAGCTCTTGAAGTGCCAATTTCGGAGCGGCGATATAGGCGCGTTCATACTCGTTGAGTGCGCGGCTATATTGTCTGTTTTTCCACAAAAGCCGCGCCGATTGCAAACTTTTCTTTGCCTGTGTCTCTTCCGCGGATACAGTCCTGACGGGAGGTGCCTTTTCCGGTTTTTTCAGGGGGTGGTGGGTTATAAACCATTTCTCTAACAATTGGGATTTGAAGCAGTATCGGTCTTCAATCCGTTGTAAAAAATCGCGTTCTGCTAGGCGGTGAAGCAAATTTTGTAATTCTACGACCTGCCCTCCCATGCGGTATTGAGACATCAATCGCGAGACCATGTCTAAAGTAGCTGTCCCGTTAGGTGACGTCGCTTTCCCAGCTTCTGTGTGCAGATGGGCTATGGCAGATAGCACCGCGTGCTCTGCGGGGTGCATCCCCGTAGTTACACAGGACATGCGCGCAGAGCGATCTCGTTTTAATAATTCGGCTACAACCTTAACATCGCGGTCGATTACAGCTCCTCTGTTCTCTTCTTTCGCTGCTTGGAATACAAGAGCACATAAAAGCTGCAACAAATATGGATGACCGCCAGATGAGTTCCACAATTCATCTAGGGCATCGGGCGCGTAAATTATACTATTTCCAGCCGTGTTCACGACTAGATTGTCCGATTCTTGGCGGTTCAATGTGCCCAAACGTAACGCGGTACTATTCTGCCATACTTCTGGCATATCGGTGGGTAGATTAGAAGAGGTCAATAGCAGGTTCAGTGGAAAATCGCGCCAATTCTGTAAAGTATCGAGAATAAACGCGGAATTACCTTGCCCTTTTTTGCCGCGCGAACTGTAATCGAAGTCATCTACTATTAGAAGTAAGCGGTTTTCTCCCAGTAAGAAAGCTATGTGATTTAGCATTTTGTCAACCACTTGC
>CAZSIG010000002.1:0-9491 GCA_964606195.1 uncultured Anaerolineales bacterium | reverse complement strand
GCGGTTTTCTCCCAGTAAGAAAGCTATGTGATTTAGCATTTTGTCAACCACTTGCGGTACCTCGCGCAATTGAGTGTCTGAAGGGGGACGCAGTTCACAAGATTGCGCGATAGACTCTATCAGTGCAAGTAGCTGTTCATCGGGAGATTTGGTGCAGAGGGTTTTGGCGTCGAAGTAGATAGGATGCCGCGAAATTTGTGGTAGTTGAGGAATTAATTGATACAGTAACGAAGTCTTTCCTATACGCGGAGCTCCGTATAGAATCACCGCGTGATGTACGGGAGCAGATTGCAGCGCGGACAGCACTTGTTGCATGATCTCTTGTTGCCCGAAGAAATAGTTCGCTTCGCTAATAGGGTTATCAATTATGTATGGATTCTCAATGTCCGCCATCTAATCTCTCCCTGGTTATAATTTGCCTCGCGGTGTACACCATGAAAATAATTATACTAAACTTGTGGTATGTTGGCAAGATTCACTCTCATTCGCTGACTTTCGCGACTTGACTTTTGGCGCGTTTTATGATATTCTATAATTATGATAATGACTATTAAATTTATAGACTTTAAGGTAAATAGCAAGTGAAACTATCCAAAAGAGGCGAGTACGGACTTCGCGCGATGATCAATCTCGCCGCGAAGTATGGACAATCCAATGTAGTACCAATCAAAGTGATTGCCGAGGAGGAGCGAATTCCCGCCAAATTTTTGGGACAGCTTTTGCTCACAATGAAAAACGCGGGGTTGCTCCAGAGTAAGGCGGGTGTTGGTGGAGGGTACTACCTAGCTAAAGAGCCAGCCGAGATTACTTTAGGGAATATTATACGCGTGCTGGATGGCCCCCTCGCGCCGATTAGATGTGTTAGTCAAACAGCCTATGAACCTTGTGGCTGTCCAGATGAAAGGGCATGTGGGCTAAGGTTGGTTATGCTTGATGTCCGCAATGCAATCGCGAATATTCTTGATAATACGACCCTCGCGACTGTAACGGAACGGGTAAATCAAGTCTTATCGGAAATGCCCCCTGAAGAGAAGTAATTTATCAGAATAACATCGGAAGGGACTGGTTCAGTTAGATTTGATAACCGCGTGTTGACCGCGGATAGACTTCCGAAGTTTCGGAAAACTTCGGAAGTCTGGGAAAATCCAACTTAACTGAACCAGTGTCCATCGACAACTCTTTTCGCGTCATTAGCAATAATTGGCACTGGTTCAGTTGGATTTGATTCTCTTTAGTCGTGCTCCTAGCCCTCGTCCGCGAGGGCGGTATGGCAAGTTTACGCTCAACGCCCCCGCGGACGGGGGCTAGGAGCCATTTGGGCTGACATCCAATTTAACTGAATCAGTCCCCAATAATTCGAGTGGCGCGATTCAATTCTTGGCTATAAACTCTATAACAATAATAGATTTTATGGATAATATAATTGTAGAAAAGGAGACTTTTTAGAATATGGAGAATAACTTAATCGTTTTCATTCTCGTAGGGTTCGCGGCGCAGTTAATCGATGGCGCCTTAGGTATGGCTTATGGTGTCAGTTCAAATACATTTTTGCTCAGTTTAGGGGTGCACCCCGCGGCAGCCAGTGCCAGCGTTCATACCGCGGAGATGTTTACAACCCTTGTCTCAGGCTTATCTCATTTGAAATTAGGGAATGTGGATAAAGGATTGCTCAAAAAACTATTGATCCCCGGCGTGGCTGGCGGAGTTATAGGAGCATATATTCTTACCGCGGTGCCTGGAGATATTATAAAGCCCTTCATCTCCGCTTACCTACTCACAATGGGCATTATGATACTGCACAAATCTCTTCGGAGAGAGCATGGAGCGGAGATGAAGGTCAGGCTTGTACCTTTAGGGTTTGTCGGCGGTTTCTTCGACGCGATCGGTGGTGGGGGCTGGGGACCGATTGTGACTACTACGTTAGTCGCGCGGGGCAAAAATCCCCGATTCGCTATTGGCTCAGTGAATCTAACTGAATTCTTCGTAACCGTAGCTGAATCAGTGACTTTTGTTCTAACTATCGGCGTATTACACTGGCAAATAGCGGTGGGGTTGATGATAGGGGGAGTGGTCGCGGCACCCATAGGCGCGTTGGTTTGTCAGAAATTACCGCGCCGCGTGCTAATGACCGTCGTTGGAATATTGATTATGACTTTGAGCATCCGCACAATATTTGCGGTGAAATTATTCGCTCCTGTCGCGCAGTTCGTGCATTGGCAAGTCATAGCTGGATTAGTGGCGCTAGGTGTACTAGGAATATCTACAATAGCGTATTTCCACAGAAGAACCGCGGCGCGATCAGTAGCTAAAAGCCGCTGGGTGATATTCAAGAGATGACGCAGTCTAGCACGTTCCGAATATCCGCATAACAAACTCGAAAACCGCGGTGGATTCCAATGTTAAATAGTACGTGGCGAAAAACAATGGATAAAACACCGCGATGATAGCCCATGCCTGCCAAGAGATTTTGCCCCAACCTTGTCGTCCGCCGCGCCACAGGACAAGTATTAGACTGAATGCGAGTAGCCCGACGATGATAAACGCTACCACCGCGTTTAGTTCAGTTCCCGGCACCAGCAGATACTCTTGCCAGCTTAATGGTTTGGTGATTTTCTCTAATTCGCGCCAGAAGATGCCATTCGCGCCAATTTGCAAAGCGCGAAGATGTTGCAACAGCGCGGAGATGAACTGTTCTAATGTCAAACTCAAGACGACGAATAGACAAGGTGAATTGTGTGATGTCTCATCGTGCTCACCGCGCCAGACTTGCCAGAATAGGTACGCGAAAACCGCGCTGTTTATCGTCCCCAACGCGGCGTAGATGGGCAGGTGTGCGGGATTGCCCCAAGAAGCGTAATAGGGGGAATGCGCGACCCACGAGGTGAAAACGATGACGCCGCAAGCCAATAAATGTCGCCCGCGCGGCAGCAACGTGATGAGCAGAAACGGAAACAGCATGATATAGTAATAACCCATCACCTTTTTGGAAGTGAGGAAGAAGAGCAGCGCGATTAATGTGCCGATTTCGTAGAGCGGTTTGCGTCGCGAGAGCGCGTACACAGAGAGTAACACAACCGCGCCCATCGTAATCCACGTTTGGTATTTGAGCAGCGGAAGCTCGCTGATGAGCGGCGGTTCGGTGACGTAGCTTTTGAACGATAGCAGCCACAGAATCCATGATTGTGTCTGTACCGGGACTTCGGAAACGTAGGTCAGGTTCATGTACGCGAAGTCGTTGGAGTGTAGGATAAAGGGCAAGCAGACCGCGCCGACGATGGCTAGGAATGTTACGCTTGCTATAATTACGCGAAATAGACTGTTACCACAGAGATACAGAGAGCATGAAGCTTTTCGCTGTATCTTTGGAGTTATTAGCAGCGTGAGGAAATAAGGAATGGCGAAAATGACCGCGATTTGCTTGAACAAAAACGCGACCGCGAGGGACAACGCCGGAGCATATACCCCGCCGCGTTTTTCATCATGGAGATAATACGCGAGAAGTACGAAGAATATCCACTCTGACTCAAAATGTCCCTGCGCCGCGATGTTGTAGATGGTGACGGGATTGAACAACCACAACAGCGTGCCTATTTGTGCTGTCTTGGTTGAGTGTTTACGCAGAATGCGGTAAATCAGCCACGCGGTAGCGATGTCGAAAATGATGGTGGGAAACCGCGCCAACAGGTGGTCAGGTATGCCCGTGAAGATATCATGTATGAACAGGAAAGGGAGAGTAACTAGCGCGTGAAGCGGGGGATACGCGTAAGGCCAGTAGCGATTGGCGCGCGACCGCGCGTAGAGATCGAAGAAACTGCCACCGTCGCGAAACGACTCTGCCGCGTCAATGAAAGTCACCACGTCCCACATGCGCGCGAAATAGGGATTGATGGTGAGGACGATGATGATGATAAGAGTGATGTATATAATAGTGATGATGGCTAGAAAGCGACGGTCAGATAATCCGTGCATATTTAAGCGAAGCTTATTGTTCTACTTGGCTGAGCCGCGCTTCCATCACCTGCAACGCGGTTTGCAACTCTTGTTGGCGTAATGCCATCGTCAAATCGCCACGTGTGCGTTCTAGTACGCCGCGCACCATATCGGTCGTGCGGCGCAGATTGCTGGTAATCGCGTGGGGAAAATCGATTGTTACCAACTGCGCGTAAATCTCGTCCATCATTTGCAGGATAACCTCGCCGCGCTGCAAATCGCCGCTACGAATCACATCCAGCACATTGCGGCGCATCTCGCCCGCGGCTTCGCCCAACCCGTTCAAATATGCCGCATCTTCTACTTCCAACTCTTCGGGAGTGGGCAGTGGTTCCTCGCGTACTAGCGCGTAGGTAATCGCCGATTCGGCGAATTCCTTCTGCGCGTCGTGAGTGTAACCCGCGAAGTAGATGTCGGGATGATCCTCACATGCTGCTTTCATCTGTCGTACAGTTTCCTTACCCTTCGCTAGCAACCCCTGCGCGTTTTCGAATTCACCTCTATGCACGGCGCGAATCGTTCGCGACGCGGTTTGAATCACTTCACGAGTGAGCGGAAAGACGGTTTCGCGGGCAGTATTTTTTTCTCCCAGCCTTGCCTGTGCGCGGTCTATAATCTCTGTCAGATTTTCTAAGCTCATAGTTAGCCTCCATATTATATTATGCAGCGATTATACTGTAAAAAACACCGCGATGCAAGCAGGAATTGTGGGCAGGTTAGAATCAGAACCGCGCGAGAGACATATCTCTCGCGCGGTTTTTGGCCTCTATGCTCAGTTGCTTGGTTGGCGAGTACGAAAATCTACCCCGCTTTAGCAAGCTCCTTTTGAGCCTGGCTTTTTTGTGTCGTTTTAGTTATGGCGGCGGCTAACACAGAGTCAATCTTATCACTGGCAGCGGCTAATTCTGTATCGGAAACTAGAGCTATTTCGCCAGCTAAAAACTTCAGCCCGCGTTTCAGCAAATCGGTATCTTTTCTGGTAAGTTTGGCGCGTTCTCTGTACCATGTAAGGTCGCGCACCGCTTCGGCTATCTGGCGGACTTTGCCGGTTTTAATCTTATTCCAAACTTGATCTTGACGTTTACGGAAATTCTTGGGTAATCCCCTCGGCTTGCTGCTTAGGATGTCTAACACGCGAGTGAGGTTATCGCTGGACATAATCGGGCGAATGCCAACCTCTTCGGCTTTGCGTACAGGAACCAATACTGTTAACTCTTTACTAAATATCTCAATTTCATAATAGTGCTCAAATCCTTCTACTAATTCCTCATGCTTTACACTGATGACTTTTCCCGCGCCGTGATGGGCATGTACAACCTTATCGCCAATAGAAAATTTCACTTATTAACTACCTCCTCAGAGCCCGCGCCCTTACACTATGCTACTAAATATCTTAGCTTTTCTAAGATTAACCGATTTCAAAAAATATATACTCCCTCTAGCTACATTATAGCACAAAAAACAAAATAGCGCAACTCCTCAAGTGCTATGCGCACTATAAACCGTGATTAGTAGTGCGATCAATCAATCCTATTCGCGCAACCGCGCCACCGCCTTCGCGAAATTATTAGTACGTTGTATAACTATCTTTGCCTTTTCCAAAGAGCGTGGGGCGGAGTGGGAAAGATATTGATCGATGTCATCGAACGGGTTTATCGCCGGGCGCAAGTTCACGAGCCGCAGAAAGAATACTCCCACTTGCGCTCATTCTTTTTTGGAAGTACAATTTTTGTAGTAGCGATGAAGAAGAGTGTTGACTTTGAGTTCGTTACGTTCTAAGGTAAAATAACGAAGATTCGCTGATTGATATGGAGGTGGGACAAGTTAATAATTATGAACGCGATGCGAATTAGGAGACGCCAGCGAAAGATCATTCAAAAACACCGCGAGGCGCGCCGTGGCATGGTCATGAAATCATTTGTGGGTTGCGCGGTCATGATCGCGCTGGCAATAGTATTTAGTGGCATTGCCGGTATCGGCGCGGCGGTAGGGGTATACGCCTACTTCGCGCAGGATTTGCCCGATGCGGGAAAGATCGAGGTAGTTAGCGAAGACTTTGAGACGACCAAAATCTATGACCGCACGGGGACGCATCTACTGTATGAAGTGTTCGATCCGCGCTGGGGAGATCGCACTTACGTAACCATTGACCAGATACCAGTGCATGTGCGAAACGCGACGATCGCTTTGGAAGATGCTAATTTTTATGATAACCCGGGAATCAACCTGCGCGGCATGACACGAGCTTTTGTCAGCAACCTGCGCGGTAGACAGATTCAAGGCGGCAGCTCTATCACCGTGCAATTGGTCAAAAATGTACTGATCGATCCGGAGGAGCGAATTAAGAAATCTTATGCACGAAAGATCAAGGAGGCTATACTTGCGACCGAGATCACGCGGCGCTACCCGGGCAAAGAGGGTAAGGACAAAATTCTGGAGTGGTATCTTAACACCAATTTCTATGGCAATCTCGCCTACGGTATAGAAGCCGCGGCGCAGGCGTATTTTGGTAAACCGGTGCAAGATTTGACATTGCCCGAAGCCGCGATGTTAGTGCCGATACCGCAGTACCCCGCGCTCAATCCCTTCGATAATCCCGACTGGGCGAAAAAGCGGCAAGGGATCGCCCTAGATGAAATGGTCGAGCAGGGATACATCACCGCAGAAGAAGCCGAAGCCGCGAAGGCACAGGAACTGACCTATATTCAGGCGCAGAGGAGATTCGATATTGACGCGCCTCATTTTTCTATCTATGTGCGGCAAATGCTAGAGGAGATGGTCGGTCCCGACCTGTTGTATCGCGGTGGATTACGAGTATACACTACGCTAGACCTCGACATGCACAAAAAAACTCTGGAAATCGCGCGTAAACATATCTCCGAATTAGAGGAGGAGAAAAATGTCTCCAACGCGGGAGTTATTGTGCTAAACGCGCGCACCGGCGAAATCATGGCTATGCTTGGAAGTCTGGATTACAACGACCGCTCGATAGATGGGCAGGTGAACATGACGACCGCGGCGCGGCAGCCCGGCTCGTCGTTCAAGCCGTTCACTTACGTGACCGCTTTTGCACAGGGCTATACTCCCGCGACGATGGTGCTCGATGTGCGTACCTCGTTTCCGGACCCGGAGGGACCTTACACTCCCGAAAACTATGACCGCACCTATCATGGTCCCGTGCGTCTGCGCCGAGCTTTAGCCTGTTCATATAATATCCCCGCGGTTAAGGTGATGAACATGGTTGGCGTAAGAGCTGTGTTGAATACCGCGCATAAAATGGGGATCAATACCTTGACTGAGGATTACTACGGCTTGAGTTTGACGCTGGGCGGCGGTGAGGTGCGATTGATCGACATGGCTTACGCCTATAGTGTATTCGCGAATCAGGGTGTGATGTCCGGTTTACCGGTGCCCGATGATCGCAAACGTCCCGGCTACCGCGAATTGGATCCTGTTGCTATATTGCGAATAGACAAACCGAACGGAGAGACGATATTCCAGTATCTCGCTCCGCAGCAGAAGCAGGTGCTCGATCCCAAACTGGCATATCTCGTTTCGCACATTCTATCGGACAACGCGTCGCGCGCGCCCGCGTTCGGAGGTAACAGCGCGCTCAAAATCAGTCGGCAAGCGGCGGCTAAAACCGGCACGACGAACAACTGGCAGGATAACTGGACGTTGGGCTTCACTCCCCAGTTTGTGGTCGGGGTTTGGTCGGGCAACGCGGATAATACTCCGATGGAGCACGTCAGTGGCGTGACCGGCGCGGCGCCCATCTGGCATGATGTGATGGAGATGATTCATGATGGTTTACCGGAGGAGAATTTCGTCGAGCCGCCGGGGCTAGTCCGCGTCGGCGTCGACGCGGTTTCGGGGTTGTTACCGACGGAGTATACGCCGAATGTGGTGTCGGAGATTTTCATCGAGGGCACGGAGCCGACACAATATGATAATGTGCATCAGCCTTTCCGCATCAGCCGCGAATCGGGTAAATTGGCGACGGTCTATACTCCCCCCGAAGTGGTTGAGGAAAAGATTTTTACAATATTGCCACCAGAGGCAGATGATTGGGTCCGCGAGGAGGAGATCCCGCAACCGCCGACTGAGTATTGTGATTTGCACGGCCCCAGCGCGGAGAGTGGGGATGTAGTTATCACCGAACCCAAACCCTATTCCTACGTCCGCGGACAGGTCGAGGTGCGCGGTAACGCCAAGTCGGGAGATTTCGAGTTGTTCAGATTACAGTATGGCGAAGGACTAAACCCCAACGCGTGGATCCAGATTGGGGAAGATCGCTATGATCAAATACATAATGATCTGTTACAGGTCTGGGACACCAGAGAGTTAGATGGCTTTTACACTCTGGATTTGATCGTGCGCGAACGCAGTCAAAACTACAAAAACGCGACGATTCAAGTGACAGTGGATAACATTTCCCCGACAATAGAGGTTATTCACCCGGTCACCGAAGCGGTGTACATGATGGAATATCACGAATGGGTCAGTATTCAAGCCGACGCGGTGGATAACGTCAAGATGGATAAAGTGGAGTTTTACATCGATGACAATCTGATAGATTTCACCACCGTGGCGCCCTACAACAAGCGGTGGACTATCGTCATGAGCGACGTAATTCCGTATGGTGAAGAGGTCACGCGGACTTTCTACATGACTAACGGTTTTGGGATCATCTCTGATACCGTAGGTTACACCGAGACGCACGCTATTCACGCGGTCGGCTACGACGCGGCAGGGAATTCCACGGAGAGCGAAAAAGTACAAATCTACATCATTCACGAACCACCGCGAGAGGAATTGGAACGCGAGGAGCCGGTAGGATGGCTAGATGAACCGCGCGAGTTTACTGTGGCTAGCGCCAAGAGACGAACCGAATATAAACGGGGTGATTATAACGCGAATGTTTAGCGTTAGTGACATGAGGAGGGCGCGATGATAAAACTACCATACGGCACTGCTAGTTATCCGAACATTATCCTACGGAATTACTATTATGTGGATAAGACGCGATTCATTCGCGAACTGGAGCGGTTTGGGGGGCAATATCTGTTCTTCATTCGCCCACGCCGCTTTGGGAAATCGCTGTTCGTCTCCATGCTAGAGAATTATTATGATGTAGAGCAGCGGGAGCAGTTCGATACCCTGTTCGGGCATCTGGACATCGGACAGGAGCCGACGGCGGAACGAAACGCGTATCTGATTTTGCGGTTAGATTTTTCGGGGATTCGCACCGACGCAGGCTTGGCGGTATTGCAGGAATCGTTCGCGGTCAATGTGCGCCAGCACTTGCAGAGATTCGTTTTGTATTACCAAGAGTATATTCCTAAATGGGAATTGATGATGACCCAATTACAGACAGCCACAGACCCGACCGCGATGATGGGGGAGTTATTATGGCAACTCAGTGTAGGTACATACCCCATTTACCTGTTGATTGACGAATACGACAACTTCGCCAACGAGCTCATCGCGGCGCGGCATGA
>CAZSIG010000001.1:0-29194 GCA_964606195.1 uncultured Anaerolineales bacterium | reverse complement strand
AACACAGATTTTCACCAATTTGGCTATCCTTAAATCATATCAGGACTTACGCAAATTTCAGACTTCCGAAGTTTCGGAAAACTTCGGAAGTCTCCGCCCCGCGTTCATTGGCGTTCATTAGTAGTCATTTGTAGCTCAGTCGTGCAGATTTAATGTGAAGTTGCGTAAGTCCTACATATTCTTGTCGCTCGCGTTGTATCAATTAAAAGAACTGATAGGACTTACGCAAACCGCGCTGCAACTCACCGCAGAGAGCGCTGAGGACGCGGAGCATTCTTATAGAAATAATTTTGCTACCAGCATAAGCGATCATACGCTATCATTTAAGGTCATATTTTCAGATGGTACAAATTGTAGTTAAAACTCCGCGCTCGTAGTTTATCCCCGCACGGGGGCGTGCTCGGCGGTAAAAATACCCCGAAGTTGCGTAAGTCCTAGCTGAAATAAGTGGCAAAAAAATAGCTATTTGCAAATTGCATAAGTGCCAAGATGAACAAATCGAAACCCTTCTTACTTTCTCTCATCGCGATTATATGCGCGGGAATGGTGATATTTCTCACAGTATTGCGCGCGAACGAGAATAACGCGCCCTTATCAAGCGAGGAAAGCGAAACGAGCACCGTAACACTGCCCGAACCGCGACGCGATAGTGACATATCAGTAGAAGAAGCACTGCTCAACAGAAGGTCAGTGAGAAAATTCGCAAAAGAGCCGCTGACGCGCGCCGAAGTCTCGCAATTACTATGGGCGGCGCAGGGAATTACCAATGAGCGTGGCTACAGAACCGCGCCGTCGGCGGGCGCGCTCTATCCGCTGGAGCTATACGTCGCGGTCGGCAACGTCGAGGGGATTACAACGGGCGTCTACAAGTACAGACCTGATGGTCACGAATTGATAAGAATTGGCAATCGCGATGTGCGGGAGCAGTTGAGCGACGCGGCGGTGGGGCAGAGTTGGGTCGGAGAAGGCGCCATCGTCATCGTGTTCGGCGCGGTTTACGAGCGGACGACACAGAAGTACGACGATAGGGGTATAAAATATGTACACATAGAGGTCGGGCACGCGGCGCAGAATGTCTATTTGCAAGCCGGCGCACTAGATTTGGGGACGGTAATCGTCGGGGCTTTCTACGACGATGAGATCAAGAAAAGCATGAACATGGAGAATGCGGAGATCCCGTTGTGTATTATGCCAGTAGGGAAAAAATAGAAACGTGGAGCCTCCCAGAATCACAAGGGTCAAGATTTGTTGTATCAGCAGCGTCGCGGAGGCGTGGACCGCGATACGCTATGGCGCATCCGCACTAGGCTTGGTTTCAGAGATGCCGAGCGGTCCTGGTGTCATCGCGGAATCTCTCATAACGAAAATTGCCGCACATGTCCCCCCCGCGATTGGCTCGTTTCTGCTCACCAGCCGTCAAGACGCGGCGGAGATTATCGCGCAGCAGCGGTGCTGTGGCGTGAACACGTTGCAACTCTGCGACCGTTTAGAATTGGAAAGCTACGCGAAGCTAAAAGCCGCGTTGCCGGGGGTATCAATCGTCCAAGTGATTCACGTTACGGGTGAAGAGGTGATCGCGGAAGCGCGCACGGTGGCGCGGCATGTGGATGGAATTCTGCTCGATTCGGGCAATCCCAACCTCGCGGTGAAGGAGTTAGGCGGCACCGGCAGGACACATAACTGGGAAATTAGCCGTCGCATTCGGGAGAAAGTCGAAGTGCCGATATTCCTCGCGGGTGGATTGCGTCCAGATAACGTCGCGGCGGCGATTCGGCAAGTGCGCCCGTATGGTGTGGATGTGTGCAGCGGCGTGCGAACTAATGATAAACTGGATGAAGAAAAATTAGCCGCGTTTTTTGAGAGTGTGCACCGAGTTTGCAACCACTGAGACACTGAGGAGTTTAGAACAAGCTCTTAGACAAATTTATGTAAAGTCTAGCCACCTGACAGTTTGCTGTCTCGCGTCGCGCACCCCGTGAGTGAACTCACGGTTGCCATGAGAAACGTGCTGAAGCGCGTTATGCTGCACATGCTTCAGCATATTTCCGGTAGCCGCGCCGAGTTCACTCGGCGAACCGCGGCGCGAGCCGCAGGGGTAATTTGAAAGTGTCAGATAGCTAGTCCTAAAGTCAAGTTTTACGTATCACTTTTTAGAACCATGTTAAGAAATGTATTTATCATCACCAAACGAGAATTGATAGACAGCACGCGCGACTGGCGTATCATCGCGCCGATCCTCATCCTCACTACCGCGTTTCCCTGGCTAATGCAGATGACTACCGACGCCGCGCTCGATTTTATCGAGGAGTACGGAGCACAAATTATACCGTTACGCTTGATACCCTTTGCCATGCTGCTGGTCGGCTTTTTCCCGATCACCTTCTCGCTCGTCATCGCGCTGGAGACCTTTGTGGGCGAAAAGGAACGCAACAGTCTCGAACCGTTGTTAGCGATGCCGGTCACCGACGCGGAGCTTTATTTGGGTAAACTAATCGCGGCGATGACGCCGCCACTCTTCGCCAGCTATCTCGGCATCGCGGTTTATCTGGGCTTGATCTACTTCACTCTGGACTATATCCCCCCCGCTATCGTTATTATTCAAACGCTGATTATCACCACGATGGAGGGCTTGGTCATGGTCGCGGGCGCGGTCGTGGTTTCCAGTCACACCACCAGCGTGCGCGCCGCGAACCTGCTTGCCAGTTTCATCGTCGTACCGATGGCGTTGCTCCTGCAAGCCGAGAGCATTCTACTTTTCTGGGGCAAATATGTGGAGATGTGGTCGATCGTCGCGATTATATTCGTCATAGACATCGTCGTGGTGCGCATGGGCATTCGCATCTTCAATCGCGAGGAGATTTTGGCGCGTGAGTTCGACCGCTTAGATTTGGGATTGATCTGGCGCAAGTTTCTATTTTTCCTGTTGAATCCGCCGGACGAGAACAAAACTCAGGGTTACGGAGTGCTACCCGATAAGCTGCCCGCGCCCGATTTCAAACGTTTCTACCGGCACGACATTCCGCGCCTGATACAACTCTATCGCTTGCCCCTAATCACCGTGTTCATTGTTATCACTGCGGCGCTCATCGGCGGCGCGATCGTTGCCTCGCAATTTCCGCTCCCACCGGAGATCCTCGACGCGGATTTATCTGAACTCAACATCGGGCGCGGCGATGCCACAGGCGAACTATCAGAAATGAGAGAAGCCCTGCGCGGCATTTTGCCCGGATTTAGTACCCTCGCGATCTTCTTCCACAACGTACGCGCCATCATCCTCTCTGCATTTATCGCGGTGTTCACCTTTGGCACCCTGCCCCTCTTAGCCATCGCCTTTCCGATGGGCATCATTGGTTTCATCGCTCTGGAGGCGCACTTTCTCGGTTATAATCCGGTGCTGTTACTTACTACTTTCATCCTTCCGCACGGCATATTAGAATTACCCGCGGCGATCATCGCCTACGCGTTTGCCGTCCAGATAGGCGCCGCGCTCATGGCACCGCCGGAGGGCATGACCGTCGGCGAGGGGTTACTGCTCGCTGTCGCAAATTTTGTAAAGGTATTCTTGTTAGTTTGTGTCCCCATATTCCTGATTGCCGCGTTCATCGAAGCTAACATCACTCCCCTCACCGCGATGTGGTTTTTGGGAAGATAGCTGTTTTTGTTAAGGATCGCGAATTAAATAACTTGCGCGGTCAGCGCAGATGTAAAGCCTGCGGCTACATTATTACATTATTACATTACGGCTTGGGGATTAGTGATGCGAGAATAGAGGAGGATACTAACACTACAACGAGACTTCGCGATAGGATGTCATTCTGAGCGACCACCGGGAGCGAAGAATCTCGGTTCAGGAAGTAATAATCCGGTGTAGCGCGAGATTCTTCGGCGCTGCGCTCCTCACTTTCGGTTATTGGTTGAACGGTGACCGGATGAAGCGTGCGATAAGATTTGGCATAGTTGCGCACCGCGCCACTGAACGAATTTCTGCCAGACTTCCGAAGTCTTCAAGACTTCGGAAGTCTTGGCAGAACCAGCCGAAGAACAATTCACCGCGCACAACCCCTACACCGCCCTCGACCGCTACCTCAAGCGGCTCGACCGCGTGCGAGGGCGGCGGCAGTTCATCGTCGCGGTCGACGAGTTTGAAATGATAGAGCAGGGGATTGCCGCGGGCGAGTTGGATGCGCGCCTGCTCGATTTCTGGCGCAGCCTGATTCAGACCTATTCCTGGTTCATCATGGCATTCGCGGGCTTGCACACGCTGGAAGAGATGCGGCGCGATTACTGGCACCCGCTGTTCGCCAGCGTCACCGCCATTTCGGTCAGCTTTTTGAGTGAGGGCGCGGCGCGGCGGCTCATCACGCAGCCCTCGCCCGACTTCGCCATCGACTACGACGCGGACGCCATCACGAGGATTTTGGCCCTCACCAATGAGCAGCCGTACCTGGTGCAGCTCGTCTGCCACCACCTGGTGACGCGGTTCAACCGGCAGACATTCGAGGAAGGTATTGAGAGAGAGCGGCGGTTCGCGCTCGCGGACGTGACGGCGGTGGTCGGCGCGGCGGAGTTCTACCGCGACGGCGACGCCTACTTCACCGGCATCTGGGGGCAGACGGAGAAGAGTGCGCTGCCCACGCAAACGGAGGTGCTGCGCGTCCTGGCACAGGCGGACGCGGGGATGACGGAGAAGGAAATCGCGCGGGGGGCACAGCTTACGTCGGAGGAAACGCGCCGCGCCCTAGATACATTGGCGCGGCACGACGTGATACGCGAGACGGACGGACATTGGCAGTTCACGGTGGAACTGATGCGCCGATGGGTGGCGCAGCGGTGAGCAGGCGGTTTTGATGAAAACAAGAACGGGCACAGCCAGGTCAGTATGAATGGAGCGGGGAGCTGATACGACAACGCGCCGATGGAGAGCTTCTTCGGCGCGTTGAAGAGCGAATGGGTTTATCATCGGGTGTATCACACCCCCGACGAGGCGCGTTCCGACCTCTTCTACTACATTTCCCCCTCCCCTATACCAAAAGTCCAACCCTCTCCAGTTTTCGATACTGTTTCGTAGATCTCTTTTTCACCGTAGAACCTATTTTCGCATCGGAGCACCGCGGCGTGGTTGAAATCAATCGGCACAAAAATGAGTTACACGAGCAGAGCAACCCCCTCACGCTGAAGAATATCGATCTTGGGTTACTGTGTAGTGTAAATATCCAACTCAAAAATCTTAGTTCCCTCGTTCTTATACCGAAACCGTAAAGCTCTGGTGTCAAAACCCGCGTCCAACAGCACAATCTGCGCGAAGTGATTTTCCAGCGCGTCTATGAATACCGGCTCTACGCGGATTCGTGGGGTAGGGCAAGTTTCCATACCTGCCGTTTTTTCCGATGATTTGGAGCGGCGACTAAGAAAGCCGCCCTACGCGGGTATTTTGCACTTCGCGGCTGCTACCGTTTACCCCACGAATCTGCGTTGATCCTGAATACCTCATCTAACAACTTCGTGCGCGCCAGCACGTATTCGTATATACCGGGCGGCGCGATACGACGCATGAAAAACTTTCTGAATAGAGGAACGTTAAGCACCACCTTCGCGCCCCAGGACAAGAAAACCTGCGCCATGTCATCGGGACCGCGAAACCGCGCGTCCGGTTCTCTGTTGGCACAGGCACGCGAAAAACAGGTGTAACCTGCCGTACTAGATGATTTACGTTCGATAGTTCGTTCCATTTTTCTCCAACAAATAGCTCTAACTCTCTCCGCAGATTTTCGCGAAGTTTTGTAATATCCGCAATCCCACCTCTTGGCTTTTCTCCGGGTGAAACTGTGCGCCAAACAAATTGCCGCGCCCCACTATCGCTGCGAATTCGAGACCGTACTCCGTTGCCGCCAGCACATCACGCGGGTTTTCGGGCGCGACGTAGTAAGAATGTACAAAATATACATAGGCTCCATCATCAATATCTGCCAACAATACATCGCGCTCCGGTGACGCGGCGCGCATTTGCAACTGGTTCCAGCCGACGTGTGGCACTTTCAACTCCCCCTCGAGGAAACGCACGACGCGTCCGGGCAGCAAGCCCAAGCCGCGATGCTGCCCCATTTCCTCACTCTCCTCGAACAGTAACTGCATTCCCAGGCAGATACCCAGCAGCGGTTTACCCATCTTCGCCTGCCGCAATAGCGGCTCGACAAATTCATATTTCCTCAAATTCACCATCGCATCGCCGAACGCGCCGACACCCGGCAATATAACTCCCCGCGCCGTATCCAACGCGGCGGGGTCAGCGGTTATAATCGCCTGCGCGCCGACGCGCTCCAGAGCCTTCTGCACGCTCCGCAGGTTGCCCATACCATAATCAATTATCGTTATCATTGATTCTCCTGTCAAAAAAAGTAATAGGTATGCTTCGCTTAATGCAAGAAATGCCTCTTCCCCGTAAACACCATCGCCATATTCGCGGCATCGGCGGCGGCAATCACCTCCGCGTCGCCCAGAGAGCCACCGGGCTGCACGATTGCCCGCACTCCCGCCCGCGCCGCGACCTCGATGCCATCAGCTTTGGGAAAGAACGCGTCCGAAGCGAGCGCCGCGCCCGCCGCGCGCTCTCCAGCAATCTTTATCGCGACCTCCGCCGCCGCGATGCGCGAGGGCTGTCCCGC
The DNA here is from genome assembly GCA_964606195.1 of uncultured Anaerolineales bacterium. Classification (GTDB taxonomy): domain Bacteria; phylum Chloroflexota; class Anaerolineae; order CAZSIG01; family CAZSIG01; genus CAZSIG01. Next base: position 22,532 of record CAZSIG010000001.1, on the reverse strand, counting down.
GCCCATGCCCACCAACGCCTGCCCCTGAGCCAACACAATCGCGTTCGATTTGACATGCCGCGCCGCGCGCCAGGCGAAACTCAAGGCTGCCCACTCCTCATCTGTGGGGACGCGCTTGGTGACAACGCGAGCTTTGTTCAACTCCGCGTCATCCACACTATCGACTTCTTGCGCTAACATGCCGCCGATTACACTACGCCATCTCACGCCATTTTCTTTGACGAGCGGCAGTTCCAAGACGCGCAAGTTAGGCTTTTGCGCCAAAATCTCCAGCACGGGCGCGGCGTATTCGGGCGCTAACACAATCTCGTAGAAATGATCGACGATGCGCTCTGCTAGCGCGGCGGTCACTGGCGCGTTCACTGCCACGATGCCGCCGAAAGCCGCTATCGGGTCGCCCGCCAGGGCGTTTTCATAAGCGGTCAGTAAATTCGCCGCGCGAGCCAAACCACAGGGATTGGTATGTTTGATAATCGCCACTGTCAACGGCGCGAAATCGCTGACGACCGCCCACGCCGCGTCGGCATCGAGAATATTATTATACGATAGCGGCTTGCCCTGCAACTGCTGTGCCGCGACTAAACCTTGCGCCGATTTACCCGGCTGTACCGCCGCGTAGAACGCGGCGCGCTGCTGCGGGTTCTCGCCATAGCGCAACTCCTGCATCTTTTGCAAACCAATGGTCATCTCCTCTTGCCAATCTATTTCGCCCGTGCCTAGATAGGTCGATATAAGCGAATCATAGAACGCGGTATGCCGAAATGCCTTCACCGCCAACCGCTGCCGAAACGCCGCGTCCAAATCTCCTGTTTCGTGTAGAGCAGCGAGCACCGCCGCGTAGTCTGCCGGGTCGCACAACGGTATCACAGCAGGAAAGTTCTTTGCCGCGGCGCGCAGCATCGTGGGACCACCGATGTCGATATTCTCCAACGCGGTCGCCAACGGCACATTCGGTTCAGCCACCGTTTCCGCAAAGGGATAGAGATTGACCGCGACGAGGTCAATCTGCCCCAAGCCGTGCTGCGCTAGTTCCGCCAAATCGTCAGGCATATGCCGCCGCGCCAGAATTCCACCATGCACCGCGGGGTGCAGCGTCTTGACGCGCCCCCCCAAAATCTCCGGAAAGTTAGTCAGTTCGCTGACCGCGCACACCGGCACGTTCGCCATCTCTAGCGCGCGCCGCGTGCCGCCGGTAGAGTAGATCATCGCGCCCAACTCTACTAAACCATGCCCCAACTTATCAACATCGGTTTTATCGAACACACTGATAATAGCAATCATGTTATCCCTCTCTAATTGAACCGCGTAACTACGCCCTATTCCATTCGCCTAATTGCGCGGATACAACGCCCACATGCGCGCCAGTTCATCTTCCTCACAGCGAATTTCTGTATGGTGAACCACTTCACCATCCCGCGCAATACGTACGCCAGTTCCATCCACGACGCGCCCGATAAACGCGAACGGCGTTCCCAGTTTCTCCAGCGCATGACTCACCGCTTCGACCTTCTTAGGCGGAACTGTGACCGCGAGCGTGCCGGACGAAATCATTCGCATCGGGTCAAATTGAAACGTCTGGGCAAACCGCGCCACGATGGGGTGAATCGGGAGTTTCGCGCTGTCCACCTCAATGCCCACATCCGAAAGATGCGCGATCTCAAGCAACGTTTCCAGTAAACCGCCGCGCGTCACATCGTGCATCGCGGTTACGCCCTGCTCCGCCAATGCGAGGGCGTCTCGCACAACGCTTACATCGGTTAGTAATTTTCGCGCTTCCACAAGTTCATCATCACTCAACCCCAAATCCCGCGCCACATCGGCGAAATCTTGGGCGAGGATGCCGGTTCCCTCCAACGCGATGCCCTTTGTAACCAACACATGGTCGCCGATGCGCGCCCCGTTGCTTCGTATCAATTCGTGTCCCCCCGCAGTGCCCAGCGCGGTAACCGCGACTAATGGGCGAGAAAGTCCCGCGGAGTAGCCGGTGTGTCCGCCGATGATGGCAACGCCAAGTTCCTTAGCCGTGTCGCTGGCGTCGCGCATGATTTGTTCCAATAATTCTTCATCATCAATACTCGGCACTAATACTAACAGCAGTGCCCACCGCGGCGGAATCCCACTCGTCGCGACATCGTTGCACGCCACGTGCACCGCCAATCCGCCGATATTGCCGATAGCCCCTACGATAGGGTCTACGTGCGAGACCAAAACATCTCCGCCGACGCGTGTCAGCGCGATGTCCTCACCAAAAGCTGCCCCCAAAATGACATCGGGGTCAGCCGCGCCAACAAAGGGGAAAACCCGTTTTTGCAAAACATCCAACGAAAATTTAGACATCTGTTACCTCCCGGCACAGTATATACTGCGCCCTATTTAGTTTACCATTCGCGCCTTTTTCGTTTCACGCATTACGTTTTACCTCTCACAAAATCCCCTTAGTTGAAGGTACGCCAACGCGCCGCGCATCTAACCGCGTCGCGGCATCTAGGGCGCGTCCTAACGCCTTGAACAAAGCCTCTGCCTTGTGATGGTCATTGCGTCCGTAAAGTACGCGAGCGTGCAGACTCAGGCGCGCGTGGAACGCTAGGGTTTCCAAAAAATGGGCGATGAGATCGGTGCCGACCGCGCCGACGCGTGGCGTGGTGAACTCCGCATCTACGACCGCGTAGGGGCGTCCGCTCAAATCCACGACGATGTGCGCCAGAGTTTCATCGAGCGGCGCGTAGGCGTGCTCCATGCGCACGATGCCGTGCCGATCGCCCAACGCCGCGTCTATCGCTTGCCCCAACACAATCGCCACATCCTCAACGGTGTGATGTTCATCTATCTCCAAATCGCCGCGCGCCTGCACGGTCAAGTCGAACAACCCATGCGCCGCGATTTGTGCCAGCATGTGGTCCAAAAATCCCAAGCCAGTGCTGATTTCATACTGTCCCGTACCATCGAGATGCAAATCGACCGCGATCTCGGTCTCGCGTGTGCTCCGCTCGATTTGCGCGTGGCGCGGTACTGCCAAATGCTCATTACCTTCAAGGTGACGGGCATCTCGAATCATCGGCGGGACGGAAACCTTCAGAATATCCGCCAGCGCAGTGATTACCGCGTCGTTTTGTGCAGGACGCCCAACCGTGATGCGAATGGCGTTCGCCAATTTCGCATCGGAGTAAGTACGAATCAGAATACCGCGCCGCACCAACGCGTCTTTTATCTCTTGACCAACATGGTTATCGAGATAAGAGAGTACGAAATTAGCCTGACTAGGAATCGGGTGTACCCCCGACATGGCGTCAAGCGCGTTGTACAACCTCTCGCGCTCGGTGACGATGTTCTTGATGATCGAACGCGCGTAATCTATATCCTCTAAAACTGCCAAGCCCGCCGCGATCGCTGCCGCGTTGACGTTGTGCGAAATGCGCACTCGTTCCATGAACGCGGCGATCTCCGCAGAAGTGACCGCGTAGCCTAAGCGCAGCCCCGCCATGCCCGCCCACTTGCTGAAAGTGCGCAGCACAATCAGATTAGAATGCGCGCCTATCAGCGGAACAATCGTCTCACCGCCGAATTCGATGTATGCCTCGTCCACGACAACCGCGAGGGGCAACTGCAACAACCGCTTGATCGTATCGTGCGGAATCGCCAAACCCTCCGGGTTGCCCGGCGAGATGACGTAGAGCAACTTCGGGCGCGTCTCCGCCGCGGCGTTATTCACCAACTTTTCTATCCCCTCTACATCCAAAGACCAATCTGCGCGGCGCGGGACACTCAACACTTCACCGCGATGCGCCGCCGCGCTGATGGCGTACATACCGAACGATGGCGGGCAGATGATAATCGCGTCGCTCGGCTCGATGAAGGTGCGCGTGATCATGTCGATTACCTCGTCGCCGCCGTTGCCCAGCACTACTTGGTTCTCCGCGACGCCGGCGTAGTGCGCCACCGCGGTGGTTATCGCTCGGCGGTTGGGGTAAACGCTGTAGCCGTCAAACCGCGCCAGCGCGGCGGCGGCGCGGGGGGAGATGCCGTAGGGATTCTCGTTGGCGTCGAGGCGCATCAGGCGGGTGGGGGAAATACCGGCGCGTTTAGCCAGCGCGACGCGGTCGGGTGGTTCGTAGGGGTGTAGTTCGTGAACGTGGGCGGAAATCAGGGATTCGATTTTCATCGGGTGATGTTCTCCTTATGATTGGCGCAATTGGGATTGCGCCCTGTGATACGCGACAATAGGGATTGCGCTCTGTGGTACGCGACAATAGGGACTGCGTCTATAGTACGCGGTGCTAGGGCGTTATCCCTATAACGCCGCCCCGCGACAATGAGAAAGTCCTAGTTAGGGCGTTATCCCTATAACGCCGTCCGCTATTTCAATATCGCGGGCAGATAGACTTTGTAACTAGACGGCGCGGTTTGGTGGCTCCAATCGGGGTCGGTGCTCTTGCCATCGGTGGTCAGTGCCCACATCTCTACCGGATTGCTGCGATCCATAATCCAGAGGTCTTTTTGCACTGGGTTCGCGTTGGTCTGCCACTCGAATACCACGTATCCGCCATTCGGTGACACGCTGGGGTTAAAAACGTATTCATTATAAAAATTCGCGAGGAGGGTATCTTGGTTATTCGCGAGGTTGTAATGGCGAATTTGATGGTCTATGGTGTAGATAAAACCTGAGCCGTCAGGCAGCCACGCGGGCGTGACCCACACCGCGTATCCCTCGTCAACTAGCCAGGTGCCTGTGCCGCCGTTTTCCGTGGTTAGATAGATACCCTTGTCACCACTGACGAGCAGGTTGCGGTAAAGAATGCGGTCATCTACCGGCGACCACGCTAACTCGTCGGCGGTGAGGGGCGCGGTGAAGAGGTCAGAGCCGAGCGCTTCGCCTGTAGCGAGAAATTTGCGCGGCGCGATCACATCGACACCCACATAAGAACCGTCGCGTTTCCAGGAAATGCTGGTGCTCTCGTATGTACCGCATGTGCCGCCGAAGGTAAGTGTACCTGCGTCTACTGTTTGTCCGGGGATAACATTTACGACCGCGGCGGCATACTCTTTGCAGTTGGCATTGCTGCCGTCAGACCAGGTAAAAACCGCGTAGTGAAATCCCGCGCCTAAATCTGCCACATTGGGAACGGTAAAATTGACCTGGTCGTTAAAATTGCCAATATCCACCGCGATGGCATCTTGTGCGCCCTCGATATACAGGAGAAAAGTGATGACATTGCCGTAGTTATTGTGTATTATGCCCGACACTGTGCCCATTTGATAGCCGCCGGCATCGATTTCCGATTTGGCGGGGGGATTGGTGATGCGGCGCAGACCGCTGCCGTCCGGCTTAATGCCGTAGACATCGGAGTGAAACGCGGAATATATGGACTCATGGTTACTGCTGAACGCGATTTCACCGGCGTTCGGCTTCCATGCCACATCATAGATCGCGTTGGTGCTGGGAATCGTGCTGGGATGCGTCCATAGAGTTTGGTGGTTGCTGCCATCGGGGTCGATGCGCTTGACCGTTTTAGGATAGCCATGCTCATCAAAGCCGACGTACGCGATGCTGCCGCTCAAGGTGGGATAGTTCATACTGCCGCTGACGCGAAAAGAGACGTTATCGAGGTAAGCCTTCATAGAGTTCGCGGGGTTCTGAAGCAGGTAAAAAGTGAGGTACACCGCTTGTCCCGCGGCGTGGGCGGATTGAATCTGTGCCACCACCGCGCTATCGAGGGAGCTATTGAAGCTTTGCCAGCCGGTATCAGAGTTGACCACGGGGGTGGTCAGGAGGTTCGCGATTAGGCCGCTGGTCGTCTCAACCTGGGCATAAAACTGCGCCGCGCCGCCAGCGGGATAATCGGGTAGCAACAAACGGTAATCGAAAACCAACGCGGCGCTCGTCGTCTGTGAGGGGAGTCGCAGTTCTTGATAGAGCGATGCTTGCGTCTCCATAATCGCTTCCATCGACATCACGGGACCGCCATCTTGCCCCGCAGAAACGTTGACAGCACTGCCAGTTCCCTCTGCCACAATCCACCCGTTAGGTTTGTTATAGCTATCGTATTGGGCGAAATCACCGTTGCGTACTAATTCTTTGTCAGTGATTGGCTGCGTGCTCAGCGGCGCGGGTTGTTGCCCTAGTGTGGGGGAACTGTTGGATAGTGATAGCGTAGCAACTACAACCGCGGTGGCGAGAACGAGTGAACAAAACCTAAGTATTTTCATCTTCCTACAACCTCCTTATGGTTAGTGAATGAATTTATAGAGTGGGGCTACTGAAAAAAGGTGAAAAAGTCAGCGGATTAAACGAATGGAGCGGATTTTTGATGCAGCACGCTTTAGCGGGCTTTTGGTAGCAGCCCCTGAATTCATTCGGGGGACTCATAGCACATCGCTAATAGTGCCCGCGCCGCCTCTTCCGGTCCCTCGCGCTCCCAGCCAGCGATACCGAGCCGCGTGCGCAGTTGTCCGACGAAGAGACCGCGCGCGAAGAACGCCTCGAAATAGCGCTGCGCGATTTCCTCATGTAGGGATTTGTATTGCACCGCGCCAAAAGTATTTACAAAGTAGGTATGTACCAATCCCGTCGAGGTCGTCGTCCCTTTGCTCATCGCTGCGCCGTCGCGAAACACCTCCAGCGCGGCTTCGGGGTCAGGCAGACGGTCGATAATCGGGTGGTCATCATTGACATCTTGATAATTGTTCGCGTATAAAATGATGTCCACCGGATATCCCTTTACCACATCATCATACTGCGTCACTGGTAACACCACGCGCGCATTGACCTGGTTCGGGCTCATAATAATCGTCCGATCGAGCTGCCCGAACGCGTAACCGGGCTGCAAATCATCCAGGCGCACGAATGCTCCAACCTCCGTGCCGTAGCCGATGACATTACCCTCTTCATCGATACCCAGCGACCCCATATCATCCGCGATGATAGTCATCTCCTCAATATGTTCATCGCCGATGATTCTAAAGGCTTCCAGCGACTCAGATTTGCCCGCGCCGGTATCGCCAATGAGTAAAAGTGTCACCGTTTTTTCGCCCTTTAACAGGATTCTGACCATCGCGCCGTGATAGGGCATTCTGCCCAATTTCATCATCTTGATGTTATGGAGCGTCAGAATCATCTTCTTGAGATAGCCGAAATAGCCGAATTCGTTTCGCCCGGGAACCGCGCCGATTAGCATGTCGTTGGCGGCATCGTCATAAAATACCGTTGGCAGACTCGCCATTTCATCAAGAGCAGTCCCTTGCACGCCAAACAGATAAACCGCGTCGGCAGGCTGGTCTAAACTCTCGTCGTCCGCGAGTTCGAACAGGTTGCATAGAGAAAACCCTAGCTCAAAGAATTTTTCGTGAATATACACCAGAATCAGCAGCGGTCCGACTTTTGCCGGATAACACAGCCACTCATTCTTGTCCAATTCTACCGCCTCTAAAGGATTTCGCGCCACCTTCTGAAACATACCGGTGCGTTTATTCATCGGCGGATTGAGGAGCAGCGGAGGAGTTAGCAAAACCTGGCGAATAAGTGGAATCTCCTTGAGTTGTTGGTACGTCCCATTAAGCGGCGGGATGTTCTTGGGCAAGGCGATTACCGCGACCTCCGCGCCAGCTTGCGTTTGCCGATAGATATTCGGGTGTTTGCCGGTGATGTTCTCCTGTACGTCGCGGTACACCTTGCGCGCCAGATGCGTCAGCGACTCAATCGTCGAGTTAAATGTACGGTACGGGCGTTGGTCTAAGCGATCACCCTCCGAATCGCACACGATAAAGCGTTCGAATTCGCGCCAGTAATTGTACAACCGTTCCACAAACATATGCAAGAGCAATGGGTCTCGCACGAAGCGCGCGGAATCTTCCAGCAGTTTGGGCACAACATCTATCGTCATCTTGCTCAGCAACTGAAACACCTGAATCACCGCGTCGATGTCCGTCTCATCGATTTCCTGAGTCGGTTTATCAAATACCTCCAGAATCGGCGCGTTTCTCCGTTTCAAATCGTTGACATAGCGAGTGACAACCTCGCGAAACAAACCACTTGAGAGAAACTCTTCAGGGGTCTCGCATACTCTATCTCGCAAGCGAATAATTACCTTTCTGTCTACAAACTTAAACTTACCGTTAATATACATAATTCTCCTCCTTGTTCTTCGTGATAATACGTTCTACAATATAGCTTCTATGACGTAGATCACGCGCCGTTGCGAGACCCCGCGGTAAGACTAGCAATTATCGAGTTTTATCTTCGCGTACAATAATTGGTCAGTAATTTTACCCTCCTTTATCACACTACATCTCAGTCTCCCCTCAAACACAAATCCCGCTTTCTCCAACACGCGCGCCGATGCCGCGTTATAGGCATACGGCTCCGCGTATACCCGCACCAAGTTGAAATGCTCGAAGACGTAATCGGTAAATTTACGCACCGTTTCCGTCATAATTCCCTTACCCCAGTACGGTTCGCCCAGCCAGTACCCCAGCTCCGAGGTCAAGCGATGCACGTCGCTGCCGAGGCTAATCCCAATCCCACCGATAGCCTCTTCAGGCGTCGCGATGGCGAATAAGGTCGTTGAGTCTTGCTTGCCCGCAATTTCTATAAAGTCCCGTGCATCGTCTTCGGTATACGGATGCGGAAAGAGGTCGCGCAGATTGCACCAAATGGCGCGATTATTGGCATACTTCGCCAGCGCGGTAATATCTCCTTCGCACCAATGTCGAATCATACCGCAGGTTGTTTCAATAATCATTCCTGTTATCCCTCAAGCTCGCAATAGTTCAACGCTTCAGCTAAAAAGTAAGGCTTTCTCAAAGTCGCGTGGTTGGAATAATATGTCACCCTGAGCGCCGCGAAGGGTCTCGTTCTCCCATTAATTTTGGTGGTTCTAATCATCAGGTAATAATTATAGCGAAAACGAGATGCTTCGCGTAGTTTATCCCCGCACGGGGGCTCAGCATGACATCTTGGGCTAGAGCTTACTAGCGGTTTTGACCACGCGGTTTGTACTTTGAGAAAGCCCTAGCTAAAAAGCCTCATCAATTTGTCCCATATCGTTTTCTCCCTAACGCAATAGGGAAGATTCCCCTTCGCGGCGTGATATTCCTCACATTCATCGCAATATCCATGTCGCGGGCATTTCTTCTTGGGACAAGGACAATCGGCGCGAAATCTTTTCGGAGAGTTTTCGGGTAGTTTTGTTTCTATCATCTTGCGAAATTCGCGTATGCGCTGCTAAAAACTAAGCAAAAACTGCCACAGGCACAGGACGTTCCTGAGCAAAACTATTTCGATGCAGCTTAATGCGTTCAATTTCATGTAAAGTCTCGGCAGTCAGATAACTTTCTCCACAATGCGGACAACTGATAACTGGAACATTCTCAACCACAAGCAAATCTTCGCCTTTACCGTAACTGCGCGTTACATACCTAACACGGGCACCTTCTCGACCACAAATATCACAAATCATCGTTACTCCCCGCGCCCCGCCACCGCCGCGGCGTGCGCCGTAAACCCCTCTGCACATGCGATAGTCTGCGCGGTCGCCGCCAATCTCTTAGCCGCCGTCGCGCCGGGCGCAAATATGCTCGTCACCTTGAGGAAATCGCGCACATGAAGCGGTGAGGCAAACCGCGCCGTGCCGCTCGTTGGCATGACGTGGCTCGGTCCCACGACGTAATCCCCCAACGCCTCCGACGACGCCTCGCCGACGAATATCCCGCCCGCGTTGCGCACCTCGCCCACCAGCGACCAGGGCTCCGCGACCAACAAGCACAGATGCTCCGGCGCGTATTCATTAGCGAGCATCAACGCTTCTTCCATATCACTGACTATCATTATCGCGCCCTGCCCCGCCAACGATTCTGCGATAATCTCGCGCCGCTCCAGCTTAGCCATCTGACACTCTACCTCTGCGCGCACTGCCTCCGCCAGCTTCGCCGATGGTGTAATCAACAGCGCGGTCGCCAGCGGGTCATGCTCCGACTGTGCCAACAGGTCAGCGGCAGCGAGCGCGGGGTTCGCGGTATCATCGGCAATCAGTAATGTTTCCGTGGGACCATACAACCCGTCAATCCCCACATCGCCATAAACCTGCTTCTTCGCCAGCGTGACGAACAGCCCGCCCGCGCCGAAGATTTTGTCCACCCGCGGCACACTCTCCGTACCATAAGCGAGCGCGGCGACCGCCTGCGCGCCCCCTAACAGGAACACGCGCTCCAATCCGACGACGTACGCCGCCGCCAAAACTGACGCCGCGCCGGTGCCTTGCGGTCCCGGTGGCGTAGTGACGACAATCTCCGCGACGCCCGCGACCTGCGCGGGCACCGCTGCCATAAGCAGCGATGAGGGATAAGCCGCAGTGCCGCCCGGCGCGTAGATACCCGCGCGCTGAATCGGATGAATCTTCTGCCCCAGCGCGCCCCCCTCGTCATCCCAATCTATCCACGACTGGCGCGGCTCGCGCTCGTGGAAGGCGCGAATCCGGTCAGCCGCGATGTGCAACGCGTCGCGCAGTTCGGCGGGCATCGCCTCATAAGCTGCCGCGATAGTATCTGCGCCGACGGAAAATTGCTCAAGGGTAACTCTCTCAATACGCTGGGTGTAATCGCGCAAGGCATCATCACTGCCGCGCCGTACATCTTTCACGATTTGCGCCACTGCCTCCGGCGCGGCAATATCGCGCCCGAACACCGCGCGCAAGCGCGCCTTAACGCTCTTCGGCAGTTCGATTTCCCCCACAGCTCGCAGCCGCGCAATATGTGCCTGCGCTGCTGATAAATCATTTATGATACGAATAGTCATTTAATATCTCCTGATACCTTCTAATCAGATCTCTACTCGGTTAGATAATCCAACACGTCTTGAACTGTGTAGCTGTGACAGCCGGGCTTAATAAATCTGACAATCGTTGCGAGTCCATCTCCGGCAGTGACCAACGGGGGTTCGATATAACCATCTGCGCGCCGCTGCGGATACCCTGCGCTGGCGAGTAGATTATTGCACAGACAGCTTTTCCCAACAGTATCTTCCAATTTTCCCCCTTTTGCCAAATACCGCGCCACCGGTTCGGCAGAGCAACGGAATTCCATCTGTCCATTTGCTTGTTTGTAGAGTTGGCGCAGCAAGCCAATATCGCACACGCGGGGGCGCTCTTGGTAAACCTCCGGCTCTGACAACGTTTTTTCTAACTGGACTACCTTGAATGGATAGCCGGTAGGGGAAATAGTCGGATCGGTATGCACGATTATCGTTTGTTCTAGCGTTTTTTTGATAACGCGGTTTTTAAGAACCTCATCCAGAGCTGATTCGACGCAGCAGGCAAATGCGGTGCCCACCTGAATACCTGCCGCGCCAGCGGATAGCGCTTGTCGAAGTTTTTCGGGGCTGTCGTAGCCTCCACCTAGCCAAAAAGGCAGTCTCAATTTCTTGATTTTGTCCAGGTCTACCTCATCCTTTTTTCCATAGAGCGGTTCACCCTTCTGATTCAGGCGCAGCGCTCCGCGGGGAGGTGCGTTATGCCCTCCAGCGGAGGGCATTTCGACGACAAACCCATCTATCTTATTCGCCGTCCGCTTAATCAGTGCTTTAGCTAATACTACCGAAGAGATGATAGGCATGAAATAAGGCCGCGTCAGTTGACCAAGCTTCTCCATAACACCGGGAAAAACTGTTTGGGGATCGAAATGCAACTGATAATCATCCCCGCGTGTGCCCCCCCGCATATCGAGGCGATAACTAGCTGCCTGATGATTGACCAACTTATCGAGAATATCAGGGATCTGTCCGGGAATACCCGCTCCAATAATCACGAAATCTACGCCTGCCAACATCGCGCCGTAAAGAGAAGCCATTATCGGCATCTGCACCTTCTCTAATAGATTAATTCCTACCGCGTGCCGATGTCCCTCCTTCGCTAAAAATACTTCGGCGAAGTTGGCGATGACGGTCAACTCATTAAGTGCTTTAGATGGGTTGAGCGTCCATAGTGGTGGACGTTTATAAGACGGCTGTGGTTTTCGCGATTCAGGAGAGGCGGGGATAAAATATTTGTCCAAAACGCGCTGAACCGATTCTTGAAAAGGGAAATGGCTTAACGCTCGGCGCATGTGCCCGCCGATATCCCCATCGCTCAACCGCGCCGCCAGCACTGGGGCTATTCCGGTCCCGGAGACAACTCCCCCATATCCTCGCGTCGCTACGGCTTTAGCCAGCCGCCAATCGGAGATAGCAACCCCCATGCCGCCTTGAATAATTCTTGGTAATTTCATAAAAATTTGTGGCGCGGTATGCGCCTTCACTCCTTTTTAATGTCGTTATGAGTCAGCGATCCTCAGTCGTATTCTATTGTTTTTTACTTGTTTCCTCGTTACACGCCTGCACCCCAGCCAATAATCGCTGGATTCGCTCTAAGTGCAGCCGATAAGCGACGCGGTTGACGATGATGGTTGCCTGACAACGCAAAATCTCTTCCAACTCAATTAGCCCATTATCGCGCAGCGTGCGTCCGCTCTCCACTATATCCACCAGCACATCCGCCAGCCCGACCAGCGGCGCGAGTTCGATGGAGCCGGTCAGGGGGATAGTCTCGACAGGCAATCCACAATCTCTAAAATAAGCCCGCGCCAGGCGCGGATACTTCGTTGCCACGCGCAAGCCGGTCACTAACCGTAGATTGCGGTCGCGCTGCGCGGGCGTTCCCGCCAGCACTAAGCGGCAGTACCCAAACCCCAACTGCACCGGTTCATACACATCGCGCCCACTCTCCCACAACGTATCCTGTCCCACAATCCCCAAATCTGCCGCGCCATATTCTACATAAGTCGGCACGTCGCCCGGCTTGACGAGTAAAAAGCAGAGTTCTTCACCCGCGGGGTTGGTCTCACACACGAACAGTTGTCGCGAACCGTTACCCAAATCACAACTCCATCCCAAACCGCGAAACAGCGCCGCGGTTGGTTTGAGAAGACGTCCCTTGGGCAACGCGACGGTCAATTGACTCACGAGCTTACCTCCTCACTATTGACATCAAATTCCCATATACACAAAACGTAATGCGCAAGGCTTCACGCATTACGTTTCATGTCTCACGTCTTACGTTTCGCGCCTCACACCTCAAGCTAGCCACTTCTCCATTTCATGCAACACCGCGGCGGCGGTCATAATATGCTCACCACGCTTATCGGACAGCAGCCAAGCGTCGCCAGTACGCCTCAGAGTGCGCGGGATGCCGCGCCGCTGTGCCTGCTCGGTCAACTCCGTCGCGCTCAAGCCCAGCACATCGACCGCGACGCGGCAGCCGCGCCGGCGTAGTTGGGTCATCAATTCCAAACAAGCTGTGCGGTTGCAGCCCTGTACCAATAAATGTGGAGCCGTAGCAGGAACCGGCACATTCTGTTGCGCTTGTAGCAGCAACACGCGGTCAACGCTCAACCCGAAGCCGACCGCCGCCATCTGGCGCCCAAAACGCGCGATGAAATCGTTGTATCGCCCCCCGCTGACCACCGGCCAACCCAAGCCGGGCGCAACGCCGCGAAAGGTCAGTCCGGTGTAATAATCCATGCCGCGTACCTCGCTCAAATCGATGATGACGCGATTCACTGCGCCGTAATTTTGTAGCAGGCGATAAACCTCCGCCAATCGTTCCAATGCCGCCAGCGCGGACGCCGCATCGACCAGCTTTTGACTGAGCCTACGCGCCTCTTCCAGCACTTGCACATCGCCAACCATGAATGGTAATCGCAGCAGCAGCTTACGCCGCGCCCCGCTCACTTCGGCGCGGTCTAACGCAGCGGTCAAGCGGGCGCAGTTTTTATGGTCGATAGCGTCTCGAATAGCGGTCAATTCATCATTTGGCAGTTCAGCAGTCAAGGCGCGAAAGAAAGCCATCTGCCCCAGATTAACCTGAAAATCGCGCAATTCTAACGCGTCTAGCGCGGCGATGGCTAACGCCACTACTTCACTATCCCCCGCGACGGTGTCCGCGCCGATGAGTTCCACGCCCGCTTGGGTGAACTCGCGCTGTTTGCCCGCTTGCGGCTCCTCGTAGCGAAATAGACTGCCCATGTAAAAACAACGTAGTGGCATCGGTTGGTCGAACAGTTTTGTCGCCGCGATGCGCGCCATCTGTGGCGTGAAGTCGGCGCGCAGCGCGAGGGTATATCCTTCGCGGTCGAAGAAGCGGTACATCGCTTGCTGTAAATCCGCGCCTTCGCCTACAGCTAGATTATCATAAAGCTCAAAAGTAGGTGGAATGACCTCCTGATAGCCCCACCGCTCGAACTGTGTCCGCAGCGCGGCTTCTGCCCACCGTAAACGAGCAGCCTCAGTTAAGAAGCGGTCTTGTACCCCCCGCGGTATTTGACTACGCATATTTCTTCGACTCCAATGAAAACTCTGTGAAACGACTGCTTTGACAATATCAAGCTATTTCTAATCATGTCATGCTGAGCGCAGCGAAGCATCTCGTTTGCACTATTGAGAAGTATTTTCTGACCCCCAGACGCGGTTTTATTACAACAACGAGACCCTTCGCTACGCTCAGGGTGACATATCTCGCGAAATTAAGCTCTCACTTATACCAATTGTCACTCAAATCTTTCCAGTCAGGATTACATGATTCTATCAAAACAATTTTCTTTCTACGTATCCAACCCTTTAGTTGTTTTTCGCGAGTGATTGCAGCCTTTATATCAGAAGTTTCCTCGTAATAGACCAACCGCGTAATATTGTAGCGTTTAGTGAAACCCTTAATGAGCTTTTGCTTATGCTGCCAAACGCGACGCTGTAAATCATTAGTAACACCAATATAAAGAGTTCCTGAGTGATTGGTCATGATATAGACATAGTAATTATTCAAAACATCGAACTCCTATATCTATATCGAGGTATTAATGTATACAGTAATCATGTCATGCTGAGCGCAGCGAAGCATCCCGTTTGCACTATCGAGGAGTATTTTCTGTCCCCCAGACGCGGTTTTATTACAACAACGAGCCCCTTCGCTGCGCTCAGGGTGACATATGCAACAATTTCGCGGTACTTTTTTCAAACGAAACCTTGTCCGGTTACTCATAACTACTTTCTTTGTTAATAACCCCATAAAGGACAAAAAGTTATGCTTCGATGACAGCGCGAAGTTCAGCCGCGAGAGCACTAGCTCTCTGCGGCGCGTCGCCGACGTACGCGGTAGCATCCATCAACTGCAACACGCGCTCCGGTGATAAATACCGCGTTATGCGCTCATTCGCGCTCAAGTTTTGCGGCAGGGGGTTCTCGCCGCCGCCAGATTGAACAGCCGCCCACGCCGCGAGGGAATGTTCGCGAATTACTTCGTGCATCTCCTGCCTATTCGCGCCCGCGCGCACTGCCGCCATCAACACCCGCTCCGTCGCTGCGAATACGCCGTAAACCGTCAAATTGCGTGCGATAACCGAGTCATTGATGCGCAAATCTCGCAGAATACGCCCCGCCGATTTTAGCAGTTCGTCGACCGCCAGAAACGCGGCGGGCAATACTTCGCGCCGATTTGCCGAGTCGTCCAGCGTGCGCTCTAGCAGCGAGTGCGCCGCGTTGTCCCACATCACGCGAGGCAGCGTTGCCACATACCGCGCCAGCGAGTCGATTTTCTCCGCGGTGATAGGATTGCGCTTGAATGGCATCGCGGATGAGCCGACCTGTTTCGCGCTGAACGGTTCGCTCCACTCGCCAAACGGGGGGGATTGCATAATACGCAGGTCGAACGCGAACTTGTGTAGCGACCCTGCCAAGCCCACCAGCGCGTTGAGCACTAACCAATCTTGCTTGCGCGGGTAGGTTTGGGTAGCGACGGGGAACGATGCCAAGTCGAGCAGTTCCATCACGCGCCCTTCCAATTTGGCGGCGGACAGCCCGGTGCCTGCAAGTAGTTCCGCGTAGGAAGCGGAAGTCCCAACCGCGCCCTTGATGCCCTTGCCGCGAATGCCATCGCGTACGCGGCGCAGCTCCCGATAATCGGTCAGCAAATCTTGACCATACTGTGCCAGTCGATAACCGACGGTGGTTGGCTCCGCGGGTTGAATGTGGGTGAACGCCATGCAAGGCTGCGCGGCGCGTTCGGTAATCAAGTCGGCTAAGTCGGCGAGCAGGGCGCGCGTCGCGGCGAGCAGTAAATCGAGGCTCTCGCGCACCCGCAGTGCGTCCACGTTGTCCAGCACGTCCATGCTGGTCGCGCCGAGATGGATTATGCCGCCGCCGACCGCGCACTGTTCGGCATAGGTTTTGACCTCTGCCATCAAGTCGTGCTTGATTTCCGCCTCTATCTCCGCGGCGCGGACGATGTCCACATCATCTTTATGCGCGCGCAAATCCGCCAACTGCTCCGCGGTGACTAATCCCGCCTCATACTGCGCGGTCGCCAGCGCGCCCCACACGCGGCGCAGCAGGCGGCGTTTATGCACCTCCGACCATACGCGGCGCATCGCGTCAGTGCCATAGCGCCAGGTGAAGGGAGATAGGTAGGTTTTGTGAGAGAAGGTGTTTTTTGGCATAGGTACTTTTGTAGAGATAGGTTCTCAAATAAACCGTAGTGAATCGTGCTCTATTATCCCCGCATTAGTTTATAAGACTGCGGCAACACTGCTAATACATAACTGTGTACCGCGTTATTAACCGCTTCTTGTTTATTCTCGCAAACTCCTGCTGCAATTAATTCATCTAAAAGTTCTAATGTATCATCGTCAAGTTCAATCTGGTTTTTCCGATAAAAGACAGGAGTTTTCACTATCTCCGCCAATCCGCGGTCTACCAATTCAAAACCATCATGCTGTTCCATAAAGGCAATTATCTCTTGCTCATCCTTAAAATCTGGTATCTTCTCTAGTTTCACCATCATAGCTTCCTCATTTTTCTAAATCTTTTTCTGGTCGCATCGCGCATATCCATAGCATGTATTACGCGGTATTGAGAAGCAGTTTTCCTTACATATCCAATTTCCAAATATCTGCCCGCATAAGTGATACCATAAGCATTATAGATAACATCTGTTCCACTCTTTTTGTATTTCACAATAACGCATCTAACCATATCATTGAGAAATACTTCCCAAATCTCCTCTTCGGTAACGCCATGTTTGAACGCGTTAGCAACGAATTCCAGTTCTAACTCCATTAGTTTTACTTTCAAATACCTTCAAAAAACAGTCGTTTGTTAAATCAATCGGGAGAACTACAAAACAATGATTTGGTCGCGCTCCGGTCCCACCGAGACAAACTTAATCGGCGCGTTCGCCAACTCCTCAATCCGCCGCAGGTAGTTTTGCGCAGCTATTGGCAAATCATCCCATGCGCGGGCACCGCTGGTATCGGTCATCCACCCCTCCCAAACCTCGTAAATCGGCTCAACCTCTTCCTGAGTCGCGGTGTCCGGCACGTAGTCGAACATCTCATTGCCGCGCCGATAGCCGACACAGAGTTGAATCGTCTCAAAGGTGTCCAGCACATCGAGTTTAGTCACCGCGATGCCGGTGAAGCCATTGAGCCAACTCGCGTAACTGACCGCGATACCGTCGAACCAACCGCAGCGGCGCGGGCGCCCGGTGGTCGCGCCGAACTCTCCGCCTACTTCGCGCAGCTTTTCGCCGATGTCACTATGTAATTCAGTCGGCAGCGGACCGAAGCCCACTGAGGTCGAATACGCTTTAACGACACCTAATACCTCATCAATGGCGCGCGGAGGCACCCCCGCGCCGATACACGCGCCGCCCGCCGTCGGTGACGAAGATGTGACGAAGGGATAGATACCCCAATCCAGCCCGCGCATAGCCCCCAACTGCCCTTCCAGCAAGATATTCTTTCCGCTACGCACCGCGCCGCGCACTATGGGCACTGAATCTACGATACGCTGTTCAAATTCATCGCGCCAGTCCATGCAGAGTTCCATCAACTCATCAACGTTGACCTCCGATAAGCCAAAGAAGGTCAGGTCGCGGTTTTTGCGCGGCACGAGCATTTCCAGACGGGGGCGCAAGCGGTCAGGGC
Source organism: uncultured Anaerolineales bacterium (assembly GCA_964606195.1). Classification (GTDB taxonomy): domain Bacteria; phylum Chloroflexota; class Anaerolineae; order CAZSIG01; family CAZSIG01; genus CAZSIG01. The sequence goes on along the minus strand of CAZSIG010000001.1, from coordinate 4,535 downwards.
GTAGTATGTCACCGACACGTATCCCGTTGCGCGCCGTTTTATCAGCGTAAGTAGGTCCAATGCCGCGTTTAGTTGTACCCACCGTCCATCCTTCCCGACGCGAAGCCTCCTCCGCGCCGTCAAGTTGGCGATGGAAGGGCAAAATCAGGTGGGCGCGTTTATCGACTACTAGATTGCTCGTACTTATACCCGCGGCTTCTAACTTAGCGAGTTCTTCCGCCATTATGTCGAAATTGACCACCGTTCCCGCGCCGACCAGACAGGTGGTCTTAGGATTAAAAATACCGGAAGGGATAATATGCAGCGCGAATTTACCATGTTCGTTGATGACGGTATGTCCGGCGTTATCCCCTCCCTGAAACCGGATTACCATGTTCGCGTCTTGTGCCAAATAATCTATGATGCGCCCCTTGCCTTCATCGCCCCACTGCGCTCCTACTACCACGGTTACTGTCATTTGCCAATCTCCTTCTATCGGTTAATTTGCAATATTGTACCGCATCTACGCGGTTATGTCCAAATATACACAGGATTGTAAACATGAAAGGGCGTAGCTCGCTACATCCCTACGCGACGCGTCTCTCTAATATTATTAAAGAGGTACTTCTTCAACGCCTCAGTTTTCCCCTGTTAAAGTGCGGACTTTCTGATACAGTTCCCTATTCATGTGAACCCCTGCATTTCGGAGGTCATCCAGCAATGGTGTTACTTCAGAGATGATGTAACGTTTCTTCGCCGCGATTAGTGTTCCTAGTGTTCCCGTTTTACACAACCCGCGCATCTCTGCCACACGTCGCCCACGTGCTTCATCAATCAGCAATAAATCAGCTTGCAACTCAACAGCCAGTATAATCGCCTCACTTTCCCCAGCATCCAATTCTTTCCTCAACAATTGAACTGCTACAGTATCATGAATTGCCCTAATTTGTATCCAGGAGGCCGCGTCAACCATCGACGCGCCGGGAAGTCCATACCCCTTGTGTACTACTTCCTCGCGCACTGCAAGAGGAATATATAATTGATTGTATAACGTCTCCAGCAAGTTCAATTGCCCAACCCGCGCTAAAGAAATTAGGGGACCCGAATTAGCCACTACTATCATTTACTGTGTTCCCTTAATACTGCCTCTAGCATAGCCACTTCTGCTTCCAATTCTTCAGGAGATTCTGTGAAATAAGAGATGCCATGTTTGTTCAACAAGCGGATAAACTCCCATTTGGAAATACCCAATAACTCCGCGCCTTTGCCAGAAGAGATGCGCTCTTCACGAAACAGTTCCAGCGCGATTAATTCGCGCAGTTTAGCTTCTAGCCTGATTTGTGGAACATCTAGCGCGCCCAAAAGGTCACGCGGTAAGGTCATAGCTACCGTTAATGTATCCATCTTTCACCTCCTGTTCCAATAGGAAGACTAACCCAGCATTGGAAAAAATAATTACATCATCAATGCCCAATTATACCACACCCTCGCGCAACCCCCAAGCCCCAAAACCGCGCCGCTGTCGAGCTACTCACCTTACAGTAATGGTTAAAATAATTACAACTTAACCACAAAGGACACCAAGAGCACTAAGCTAATTTATGTCCTGAATGATACCTTTTGATCGCGTATGATTACCATTGGCTGAAAAATCTTAGTGTTCTTGGTGCTCTTAGTGGTTAAATTATTGTATTACTTTTCCCTATCACACCACTGCTCACCTTGCCACTCCTGCAAACTACACACATTTAGTCTATTATCGCGTATCGCGCGCATCGCCTCGACCGCCGCGGCAGCCGCGGAGAGCGTCGTCGTGTACGGCACACCATACATCACCGCGGCGCGGCGCAGAGCGCGCTCATCGGAGAACGATGATTTGCCCAATGGCGTATTGATAATCAGCGCGATTTCGCCGTTGACAATGAAGTCCACCGCGTTCGGGCGCCCCTCGTTCACCTTGAATATCGTCCGCGTCGGCAAGCCCTGCGCGGTGCAATAAGCCGCCGTGCCCGATGTGCCCAACAGTTCAAAGCCCATCTCCGCCAACTGCCGCGCGATTTCCACCACTTTCGGCTTATCGTTATCGTTTACAGACAGAAATACCGCGCCTTCGGTGGGAAGCTCATGCCCGACGCCCATCTGTGCCTTCGCGTAAGCCCAGCCGAAGTCGCCCGCCACGCCCATGCTCTCACCGGTGCTTTTCATCTCGGGACCCAACAGCGTATCGACGCCGGGGAACTTCGTGAAGGGCAGCGCTACCTCTTTGACCCAAAAGCCGCGTATCTCCGGCTCCCGCGTCAAGCCTAATTCGCGCAGCGTCTTGCCCGCCATCACCTGCGCCGCGATTTTAGCCAACGGCACGCCGGCCGCCTTGCTGACGAATGGGATCGTGCGCGAGGCGCGCGGGTTGACCTCCAACGCGTAAACCACGTCATCTTTCATCGCATACTGAATATTCATCAACCCGCGCACCTTCAAGGCGCGCGCCAGTTGCACAGTATAGCGGCGCATAGTTTCAATGTGCTGCGGCGCGACCATATAGGTGGGCAGCACACACGCGGAATCGCCCGAATGGACGCCCGCCAGCTCAATCTGCTCCATGATGCCACCGATGACTACATCTTCACCATCGGCAATCGCGTCCACATCCATCTCGAACGCGTCTTCGAGAAAGCGGTCGATGAGCACCGGCGCGTCTGGCGTAACCTCCACTGCCTCGCGGATGTAGTGTTCTAGTTCATCATCGGTATATACGATGGTCATGGCGCGCCCGCCCAAGACGTAAGAGGGGCGCACCAGCACCGGATAGCCGATGCGCGCCGCTACCGCCCGCGCCTCATCCAGCGAGAACGCCGCGCCGTTTTCCGGCGTGGGTATGCCCAATTCCGCCAACAGCGCGCCGAAACGCCCACGGTCTTCCGCCAAGTCGATACTGTCAGGAGATGTACCCCACAATGGCACCCCCGCGGCTTCGAGGGCGCGGGCTAGTTTAAGCGGCGTCTGCCCGCCAAACTGTACCAGCACGCCGTCGGGTTTTTCCACATCCACGATGTTCAGCACATCTTCCAATGTCAGCGGCTCAAAGTAGAGCCGGTCAGAGGTGTCATAATCGGTGGAGACGGTCTCCGGATTGCAGTTGACCATAATTGTCTCGATGCCCATATCGCGCAGGGCGAACGCGGCGTGACAGCAGCAATAATCGAACTCAATGCCCTGCCCGATGCGGTTGGGACCGCCGCCTAAAATCATTGCCTTGCATCGCGCCGTTGGCTGTGCCTCACAGATAGTTTCGTAGGTCGAATAGAGATAGGGCGTATGCGCCGCGAACTCCGCCGCGCAGGTATCGACGCGGTTGTACACCGCCGCGATGCCGAACTCCTCACGTTTTTGTCTTACACGCAGCTCAGCGCTATTCGCACCCGTCAAGGGTGCGCCTACAATATCGCGTCCCGCGCCCGCGGCGCACAAATGCGCCAACTGCACATCGGAAAAACCGGCGCGTTTAGCTTGCCACATTAAGTCACGCGGGATGGTATCGAGGGTAAAAGCGCGCAGCTTGCCCTCTAAGTTGACCAAATCCTCGATTTGCGCCAGAAACCAGGGGTCAATGTGCGTCAACGCGGCAAGCTGTTCCAACGACATGCCGGTCTGAAACGCGTAGCGGATATAGAAGATGCGGTCGGGGTGCGGGGTAATCAGCCGCTCGCGCAGTCGTTCGGGAGCTATTTTATCGTGGCCGTCCGCGCCCAATCCGTAGCGATCAATCTCTAACGAGCGCAACCCCTTTTGCAGTGCCTCTTGGAAGGTGCGCCCGATAGCCATCGCCTCGCCGACCGATTTCATCTGCGTACCCAACGTGGAACTCGCGCTGGGGAACTTCTCGAACGCCCAGCGCGGTATCTTGACCACCACGTAATCTAATGTTGGCTCGAACGACGCGGGGGTTTCACGCGTGATGTCGTTGGGAATCTCATCGAGTGTATAGCCTACCGCGAGTTTAGCCGCGATTTTGGCGATGGGGAAGCCGGTTGCCTTGCTCGCCAGCGCTGAAGAGCGCGAGACGCGCGGGTTCATCTCGATGACCATCACCCGCCCATCTTGCGGGTTGACCGCGAACTGGATGTTCGAGCCGCCAGTCTCTACGCCGATACGCCGAATGACGCGCGCCGCCATGTCGCGCAGCCGCTGATATTCGCGGTCGGTGAGGGTCTGCGCGGGAGCGACGGTGATGCTATCGCCGGTGTGGACGCCCATCGGGTCGAAGTTCTCAATGGAGCAGATGACCACGAAGTTATCGGCTAAATCGCGCATCACCTCTAACTCAAACTCTTTCCACCCGATGACCGATTCCTCAATCAAGACTTGAGAAATCGGGCTGGCATCCAAGCCATTGCGCACTATCTCTTGAAATTCCTGCACGTTGTACGCGATGCCGCCGCCTGAACCGCCCAACGTGAACGCGGGGCGGATAATCGCCGGAAAGCCGGTCTCGCGCACGACCTGCATCGCTTCGTCAAGGGAATGGGCGATACCACTGCGCGGCACGCTCAAACCGA